>JBAYTZ010000007.1 GCA_041675285.1 Candidatus Delongbacteria bacterium | reverse complement strand
TCGCAAGGGCCTGCGTGATCGCCGCCGTCAGCGTCGTCTTGCCGTGGTCCACGTGACCAATCGTCCCGACGTTCACGTGGGGCTTGGTCCGCTCGAATTTTGCCTTGGCCATTGGATCACTCCGCGTTTGACTGCCGTTCCTGCCGGACCGCCATCCAGCAAAAAAAATCCACCCAATGGCGGATCCGAAAAGCTGTCACATCCCGAAAGAGCTCACGACCGGATTCGAACCGGTGACCTCATCCTTACCAAGGATGCGCTCTACCGACTGAGCTACGCGAGCACGGTGTGGAAGCGGGAGACGAGGCTCGAACTCGCTACCCTCAGCTTGGAAGGCTGATGCTCTACCAAATGAGCTACTCCCGCACGCAGGCAAGCCGTTGGTCTGTGAAAGCATGCGCCTTCCTTCGCCCATCGAGTTGCCGGCAGTGGTAGGGGTAGGGTTCGAACCTACGTAGGCATTCGCCGGCAGATTTACAGTCTGCTCCCTTTAACCACTCGGGCACCCTACCGTGTTTCAAGGAGTCCAGCGCGCCGAAAACGGCGAAACTCGTTGATGGCGCGCCGCTTCGCTCCTTCTCTCCGTCCAACCCGTCAGCCGGACGTGAAAGAAAACGACGAAGAATGTGGAATATAGCGTTCCCACTCAGAAAGTCAAGAAGAGACATCGAGCCACGCTCGAAAAACCCGCTGTGGCAGAGGGCGCGAGCCCCATCAGCCAACCGCGATGGACACCACTCCAGGCGCTACGCGCTTCCGGAATCTGAGCGATTTGCCCGCCAGCCAGGGTTGCACCTTTTCGTGGTTCATGGCCAACTGCAGGACGGCCTCGTCCTCCAAGGCAGCGTCCACTTCCAGCGTGGCCCGCACTTTTCCATTCACCTGGACGGCCACCTGCAGCGTGGATTGCCGGCAATGCGCCTCGTCCCAGCTGGGCCATGCCTCGTAGGCCAGGCTGGCCGGGTGACCCATCCGGTTCCACAACTCTTCCGCCAGGTGCGGCGCAAAGGGCGCCAGCAACAGGAGATAGGTCCGGGCCAGTTCTCGCGGCAAGACATCCAGCTTCACGGTCTCATTCAGGAATTCCATCAGACGGGCGATGGCCGTGTTGAATTTCATTTCGGCCAATTCCTGGGAGACCGCCCGGATGGTGCGGTGCAACAGGTTGAGCGCCGCGGCGTTGGGCGCCTGAGCCTGGATCCGGGACGAGAGCGCGTCTTCCTGGTCGATGTACAGATTCCACACGCGACGCAGGAAATTGGCGCACCCGCGGATGCCTTCCTCGGACCAGGGTTTGTCGCGATCCAGCGGACCCATGAACATTTCATAGAGGCGCAGGGCGTCCGCCCCGAATTGCCTCACCATTTCATCCGGGTTGACCACGTTGAGCCGGGACTTGCTCATCTTTTCGATCTGGGATTCCACGGGTTCGCCCGTGGCCTTGACGATCCAGTCCTTGCCCGCGCGCTCCACCTCGGCGCGCTTGAGATACTTGCCCCGGGGATCGCGGTAGCTCTCCGCCAGGATCATCCCCTGGTTGAACAGCTTCTGGAAGGGTTCCTTGGTGTGCACCAGACCCATGTCGTACAACACCTTGTGCCAGAAACGGGCGTAGAGCAGGTGCAGCACCGCATGCTCCTGGCCGCCCACGTACAGGTCCACGGGCATCCAATAGGCCTCGGCCTCCGGACTCCAGGCCTGTTCCGAGTTGCGCGGATCACAGAAGCGCAGGTAATACCAGCAGGAGCCCGCCCACTGGGGCATCGTGTTGGTTTCCCGGAACAGCACCTCGCCGGTGTCGGGATCCGTGACCCGGCACCAATCCTCGGCGCGGGCCAGCGGCGGACGGCCGTCCGCGGTGGGCTTGAAATTGTCCAGCACCGGCAACTGAACCGGCAGATCCTCCTCGCGGACCGCGCGCACCGTGCCGTCGGCGGTCTGCAGCAGGGGGAAAGGTTCGCCCCAATAGCGCTGCCGGCTGAACAGCCAATCGCGCAGCTTGTAGTTCACGACACCCTTGCCGCAGCCCCGCTCTTCCAGCCAGGCAATGATCCGGCGCTTGGCCTCGGGAACCTTCAGGCCGTCCAGCAGGCCGGAGTTGACCAGAACCCCGTCTTCGTTGTCCGTGTAGGCGGCCTGGCGGATGTCTCCGCCGGCGACGACTTCGACAATGGGCAGTTGGAAGGCACGGGCAAACTCCCAGTCCCGCTGGTCGTGGCCCGGCACGGCCATGATGGCGCCGCTGCCGTAGCCGCCCAGCACGTAGTCCGCCACCCAGATGGGCAATTCGCGGCCGTCCACCGGATTCACGGCGCAGGCCCCCGTGAACACGCCTGTCTTCTCCCGGGTGGCGTCGGCGCGATCCACGTCGCTGCGCGACTGGGCGGCCCGGACGTAGGCGGCCACGTCCGCCTGCTGCGCGGGCGTGGTGATCCGCTCCACCAACGGATGTTCCGGCGCAAGCACGCAGTAGGTGGCCCCGAACAGCGTGTCCGGGCGCGTGGTGAACACGGTGAACTCCAGCGGCTGTCCCGCCACGGCGAACACGACTTCCGCGCCTTCGGAGCGGCCGATCCACTCGCGCTGCATGGTCTTGATGCCTTCGGGCCAGTCCAGTTCGTCCAAGTCCGCGATCAGGCGTTCGGCGTAGGCCGTGATCCGCAGCATCCACTGGCGCAGCTTGCGCTTCTCCACCGGGTCGCCCGTCTCCACGTAGCGACCGTCCTTGACCTCCTCGTTGGCCAGCACCGTGCCCTGGGCCGGGCACCAGTTGACCGGGGCCTCGGACGTGTAGGCCAGGCCCTTCTTGTAGAGCTGGAGGAAGATCCACTGGGTCCAGCGCACGTACTCGGGATCCGTGGTGGAAAACTCACGCTCCCAGTCGTAGCTCAGGCCGAGGGCCGAGATCTGCCGCCGGAAGGTGGCGCAGTTCTTTTGCGTGGTGACCGCCGGATGCTGGCCGGTGCGGACCGCGTACTGCTCGGTATTCAGGCCGAAGGCGTCCCAGCCCATGGGATGGAGCACGTTGTAGCCCTGCATGCGCTTCCAGCGGGCGATGATGTCCGTGGCCGTGTAGCCTTCCGGATGCCCAACGTGGAGCCCGTCGCCCGAGGGATAGGGAAACATGTCCAGCACGTAATACTTCGGGCGGCTGGGGTCGATCTCCGAGCGGAAGGTGCCCTCGCGCTGCCAGGTTTCCTGCCAGCGGGCTTCGATGCGGGCGGGTTCGTAGGAGGACATGCCGTACTCCGTCAGTTGAAAGTCCTGCACTTGCAGGTCCAGAAACACGAAATCCGCCGGTTTGCGGAGGCCCGCCACCAGCGGATTCGTGCATTGCATCGGGGCGACTGGATTCGAACCAGCGACCTCTCGGTCCCGAACCGAGCGCTCTACCGGACTGAGCCACGCCCCGTCAACAGGAAGCTGAGAAGATAGAATGCCGGCTTCCGAGAGTCAATTCAAACGGCGATCGACGGGCATGAAAAAGGCGCCCCGCCAAAATGACGGGGCGCCGGAATTCAGACAGGATCGTGCGAACCTAGTTGGCGGGGCACATTCCGTTGTAGCCCACCACCTGATAGAAGAAGCGACCCGAGGAAGGAACCGTGTCCTCGAAGGTCGTGGTGCCGGCGGGCAGGGTGGCCAGCGGGGTGCCCGGCGTGAAGTAGCCGTCCTCGCTGCGATACACCAGGTAGCCGTCCACGGGGCCCGGGGAGGTCCAGTCCAGGGTGTAGGTGCTGCCGGCGCGCGTGCCCGTCAGCTCGATGCTGTAGGGGATGACCGATTCGATACCCCAATCAACCTGCATGAACATCTGCAGATCGCCGGCCCACGGGGTGGCCGTGTTGTTGGTGTAGTTGTAGGAGAAGGTGTGGCCGACCCAGTAGGGGCCACCCTGCTCTTCGGACAGGCCCACGACGCCCTGCTCGTTGTCCAGGCTGCTGCGCAGACCCATCCACAGCTCCTGGTCCACGCAACGCAGCTCGGGGATGTTGCCCACGTAGCGGATCAACGTGTTGGGATAGATGTCTTCCGGACCGGTGATGGTGGTCACGTACTCGCCGATCACAGGACCCGGGGTCAGGCTGTCCGCACCCTGGGAGTGAATGACGAAGTGGACCTTGTCGCCGGCCACCATGTTGTAGACGCGGGCGAAGAAGAACTGGCCGGTCCAGGGCTGGGCGATGGGATCGAAGCGCACCAGGCGGCCGGTCTCACCGTCGTTGGCCGGGATGGTCCAGGCGCTGGAGGTGTCGTAGTCGTAGCGCAGGATGCCTTCGTTGTTGCCGAAGATGTACACGTCGACTTCGAGGGAGTCGTTGGCCTGATTCTCGTCACCCACGAGCTCCGTCCAGAACTGGACGCGATAGCCACCCTCCGCCGCCGGGAACCACTCCCAGAGGTTGGGAACGGCCGCGGTCTGGGCCACGCGGTTGGAGCCCAGCGCCGGAACGGCGAAGGCAACCTGATTCATCGGCTGGCGGGCGCGGATGGTCGTGCTCGTGCTGTCGTCCAGCACGCGCCACCACACGCGGACGTTCTCCTGGGCGGCGGCGCCGTGGTTCGTCACCTCGGCGGCGGGCAACTGGGAGACCGTGATATTGCGCGGGTAGTTCATCCAGGCCTTGTTCACGCCCAGATCGTTGGTGGGCACGTTGGCCATGGTCACGCTGACGTTGTCCACCCAGAGGCCCGTGCCGTCGCCGCCGTCGATGTCGGCGTCGGTGCGCATGCGGTAGCGCAGCTTGAACTGCGTGCCCGTGGCCAGGGTGAACTGCAGGGCGCCGTTGAAGACGTCGGCGTTGGTGTACGTGTAGTAGGAGTTCATCCAGTCCGGACGCGTGTCGCCGGCATAGTCGTAGGTCAGCGTCGTCCAGACCGCGTTGTCCGTGCTGTACTCGACGTAGAAGTAGTCCTCGAGGAAGCCGTCGTCGTTGCCGTCGGAGTCCGGCAGGTCGCAACGGATGTCCTGCTCGACGGTGATCAGCGTCGGGGCCGTGTAGGTGATCCAGGGGCTGACCACGTAGCAACCCAGGCTGGGATCATCGTCGCAGACCCACTCCGCACCCGTGTAGACCCAGGAGTCGCCATAGACCCAGAAGCCGTGGGTGGGGGCGCCGCCCGTGTTGTTCACGCCGTCGTCGGCCCAGAGGGTGCCGCCGGCGGAGACCACCACGTTGTCCACCTGCATGCCGATCAGGCTGGCGTCGTCGATGACGTCGAAGCCCGGATCCGCGCACATGACGAAGCGCAGGCGCACGTCACTCTGGCCCACGAAGGAATTCAGGCTGAAGCTGGCGTTGGACCAGCCCGCGGCCGTGCCGCCCCAGGAGGGGATGCCCGTGCCCATGCCGAACTCCGAGCCGAAGGCGTAGGAGCTGGTCACGTTGTAGGCGGGCGTGCCCGAGATCACGGCCCACGTGGCGCCGCCGTCCGTGGAGGCCCAGACGTTGCAGCCGTCCCAGCCATCATAGCCGACGGGCTCGCCGCCCGGGGTTTCCTGCGCGTAGAAGAGGGCGAAGGAGAGGCTGGGGTTGACGGCGCCGACCAGATTGATGGCCGGAGTCTGCAGGTAGACGAAGGAACTGCTCAAGTAGCCACCGGTGGCGGCGTCCGCGCTCCACCAGGTGTTCGTGTAGGTGCCGCCGTGGCCCGTGGGCTCCACGTGCCAGGTGTCGTTCTGAAGACCCGTGCCAAAGCTGCCCCAGCCCTGGGCGGATCCATCGAAGTTGTAGCTCTCGTCCCGGTCCACGCGCTCGGAGGCGCCCGTGTCCTGGTTCAGAACCGTCACGGGGATGACGGTCCCGGCGCCGGACTGCGGGTGCACCCGGGGGGCGCTCACCACGGCGGCGCTTGCCACGCCGGCCAGCAGAACGGAGCACATGAGGATTTTGCTCATAATCAACCCTTTCAAAATGAAGCGACAGAAGTTGGCAGGTTTGGCCGCCCTGATCCTCTTGGCGGATGATCTGCACGAGCAAAAACCAGACCAAGCCACTCTAAACCTAACCTGATTGCTGGACAACCTGTTAGCGTATGCACGAACCCGGGGGAATCGCTCAAGGTGACGGATTTCGAACAGCCCCTGGCGGGCTGGGCTGCCCCTTGTGTGATCAGTGGTTCAGCCTTCCCGGGTTCCCAAGAACAGGGTGGAAATGCCCCCGCTGAGTTCCACGGCCCGGGCGTCGGCGAAGCCGGCCTCCCGCATCCAGGCCAGAAAAGGCCCGCGTCCGGGAAACTGCTCCACCGAGGCGGGCAGGTAGCGGTAGGCCATGGCATCACCGGACACCAGTCGGCCGATCAGGGGCAGGACGAAGCGGAAGTACAGTCCGAACAGTGTGCGCAGCAGGGGATTGGGAATCCCCGCCAATTCCAGGATGACCAACCGGCCGCCGGGCTTCAACACGCGGCCGCACTCCAGCAGGGCCTGCCGCTTGTCGGGAAAGTTGCGGATGCCGTAGCCGATGGCCAGGCCGTCCAGGCTGCGGGGCTTGAGGGGCAGGCGCTCGCCGTCGCCGCGGATTCGGCTGATCTGCCCGCTCTGCCGGGCCGCCCGGGTCTTTTCGCCCAGCCGGGCCAGCATGCCCAGGGACAGGTCCACGGCCAGCACGCGGCAGCCGGGCTCCCGGCGCAGCATGGTGAAGGCGTAGTCGCCCGTGCCGGCCGCCAGATCCAGGTAGACGCCGCCGGGCCGCAGACGCAGTTCGCGCACGGCCCGACGGCGCCACAGGATGTCCGTTCCGCCGGAGAGCAGGTGGTTGAGGAGGTCGTAGCGCCCGGCGATGCGGTCGAACATCGCCTCCACGCCCGCCTTGCGCCGGCTGCCCGTCTCCCGGGAGAGGGCCTGGGGATCGGGCAGACTCATCCGTTCTGGCGCTTGGCGGCTTCCGCCTTGAGCAGCGGATCGCGGTGGTCCAGGCGCGGCATGGAAGCGGCCTTGTGGAAGACCTTGCGGGCCTCATCCTTGTGGCCCATCACTTCCAGCGTCTCCGCCAGTTCGTACCAGGCGAAGACCCACGTCGGCTCCAGTTCCGTGGCCTTGCGCAGATGACTGAGGGCTTTCTCGTCGCCACCCTTGGGCAGGTCGCCGAACAGCGTCTCGGCGGCCTTGCGCTTGGCCCAGCCCAGGTGGGCCATCTCGCGGTAGTAGCGACCGATCAAGCCGTGAGCGCGCCCGTTACGGGGGTCGATCTCCAGGGCTTTCAAAGCCTCGCGCTCAATCTCTTGCGCCAGGCTGACCTTTTCCTTGCCGCCGGCGAACAGCGCCCGGCGCCCCACCGCCAGCGCCCGGTAGTAGTGCGCGTTGCTCTGGCCGGGATGCAGGCGCACCAGTTCGCGGCTGGTGCCCAGCGCCTTGTTGAACCAGGCCTCCGCCTGCTTCACCTGGCCCTTGTCCTGGGCGTCCTCCCCCAGGTCCACCTGGGAGCGCACCACGCGCCAGAGGGCTTCGAACTGGCCCGGAGCCGCCTGCAGGGCCTGGGTCGCGCTCTCGTGGGCGCGGCTCAGGTCGTACTTGGCGCAGGCCTCGTCACAGGCCTTGAGCAGGGCCGCCGGATCCGCCGCGCGGGCTCCGCCACAAACCAGCAGGGCCACCAGAGCGGCCAGACGCAGGACTCTCGTGCTCATGTCTTCCCTTTCCCTTCCAGATTGACTGCCGATCAGGGCGCCACCTTGTGCAGCGGACACTCGCCCTGCGGCACGTAGGAGCGCAGAAACAACTCGCGGAACGTGTTCGGACAGAAGGGCCCCGCGTGCTCGAAGGTCTCGCTGCAGATGTCCACCTCCACCACCGAGGCCGGCCGCTGGAATTCCGCCTCCGGCAGCTGGAGCTTGGCGTAGACCTCGTTCATGAACTGGGCCCAGACCGGCAGGGCGGCCTGGCCGCCGGCCATCCCCGAACCCAGGCTGAATTGCGGATCGTCGTGCCCCAGCCAGACGCCGCAGGCCAGCAGCGGCGTGTAGCCCACGAACCAGGCGTCGGTGTAGGAATTGGTCGTGCCCGTCTTGCCCGCCGCCGGAGCCTTGAAGCCGTAGCGCCAGCGGGCGGCGGAGCCCGTGCCATCGCGCATCACGCTGCCGAGCATGTCGGTCATCAGGGCGGCGGTGCCTTCGGAGAGGGCCTCCTGGCTGAGCGGACGCTGGCGCCAGATCACGTGGCCGTGACGGTCCCGCAGCTCCTCCACGGCGAAGGGCGTGTAGTGGATGCCGCCGTTGGCCAGGCAGGCGTAGGCGCTGACCAGTTCCAGCGGGATCACGCCGCTGGAGCCCAGCGCCATGGCCAGGTCCGTCTCGATGGGCGTGGTGATGCCCATCTGCCGCGCGTACTTGACCACCATGTCCGGCGGCACCACGTCCATCAGCAGGCGCACGGCCACCAGGTTGTAGCTCTCCTTCAGCCCCGTGCGCAGCGTGGTCAACCCGCCGGTCTTGCCGTCGTAGTTCTGGGGCGACCAGAGCTTGCCCGTGCCGTCCTCGACGGAGACGGGGCCGTTGGAGACGCGGAAGGCCGGCGAGTAGCCGTTGTCGATGGCCGCCGTGTAGAGGAAGGGCTTGAAGGCCGAGCCCGGCTGCCGGATGGCCTGGGTGGCGCGGTTGAAGCGGCTGCGCCTGAAGTCCCGCCCGCCCACCAGGGCCCGGATCGCGCCGCTGCCCGGATCCAGCGCCACCAGTGCCGGCTGGACGGCCAGCAGGCTGTCCACCAACTGGCGGTGCTCGGGCTTGAGCCGCAGCTGCCAGCGCTCCTCGTCGCTCAGCTCGGGCCAGCGCTCCTGGGCCCAGGCCATCCAGTCCCGCCGCAGGAAGCTGTTCTGCGAAATGGAGTCCAGCCGCGCCACGCCCGCCGCGCAAGCCCGCTCGGCGGCGGTCTGCATGTCCAGGTCCAGCGTGGTGCGGATCTCCAGCCCGTCCCGGTAGATGTCCACGCCCAGTTCCTCCTGCAGGTCCTCCAGCTGCAGCCGGACGTACTCGCAGAAGTAGGGCGCCGCCAGTTCCGCCCCGCTCAGGTCGCCGGCCACCACGCCCAGCGGGGCGGCCTGCGCCTCGTCGTACTGGCTGCCGCGCAGCAGGCCGCGCTTGCGCATGACCTGGAGGATGACGCTGCGCCGCTCCAGCGCGCGGTCGGCGTGCAGGTAGGGCGAAAAGTGGCGCGGGGCCTTGAGCAGGCCCACCAGCAGGGCCGCCTGGGTGGGGCCCAGCTCCCGGGCGTCGGTGCCGAAGAAGCGCGCGGCGGCCTGCTGCACGCCGTAGGCCCCGTGGCCGAAGTAGGCCTGGGTCAGATACATCTCCAGGATCTCGTCCTTGGAGTAGTGGCGCTCGATCTGGATCGCCGTGAGCACTTCGCGCAGCTTGCGCAGGAGGCTCTTCTCCCGACTGAGGTAGAGGTTGCGGGCCAGCTGCTGGGTGAGGGTGGAAGCGCCCTGGGCGTAGCTCAGCGTGCCCAGATCCACGGCCAGGGCCCCCACCACGCGATAGACGTCCACGCCCCAGTGCGAGCGGAAGCGCCGGTCCTCCACGGCCACCACGGTCTCCACCAGCCAGGGGGAGATCTCCTCCAGCGGCACCTGGACGCGCTTCTGCTGGAAGAACTCGCCGATCAGCCGGCCCTCGCGGTCCAGCAGGCGGCTGGAGAGCATGGGTCGGTAGCGCTCCAGCTCCTCGAGCGGGGGCAGGTCGCGGCTCAGCCACCACAGCCCCAGCCCGCCCAGGGCGCCCAGCACGCCCAGGACCAGCAGGGTCCAGAGGATCACGCGCGCCGCCAGGCTGGATCTCATCGCAGCCGCTCCTCCAGCAGGGCCGGCGCCAGCTCCGGGCGCAGGTACTCGAAACTCAGCCTCTCGCCGTCCCAGATGCAGAAGCCGCGCGACTTGTGGACGAAGGGCGGCAGGGTGCCGACCACCGTGGAATCCCACAGGAACCGGGCCGCCACGTGCACGTGGCCCATGGCCAGCAAGCGGTCCTCCGGCTGCAGCAGCAGCGGCAGCCCCCGCTTCAGGTAGGCGGTCAGCTCGGCCCGACTCCAGACGTGGGTCCGATCGCCGGCCCCGGCCCAGTCCGCCACGCGCATGCCCAGGTCCGGATGCAGCCAGCGGAAGGCCCACTGGGCCCAGTTCGAGCGGAAGACCCGGCGCATGAGCCGGTAGCCGCGCTCCGCCGGATCCAGCCCGTCGCCGTGGTGCAGCACGATCTGCCCGCCCAGGGCCGTGCGGCGTTCCCAGTCGCCGGGATGGCGCAGGGCCAGCCGGGTTTCCAGCAGCCCGCCCAGGCGGAAGTCGTGGTTGCCGGGCAGGATGGAGATCGCCAAGCCGCCCTCCACGGCGCGCAGCAGGGCCGCCAGCCAGGGCAGATGCCGGCTGGGCAGCACCTCGCGCCACTCGAACCAGAAGTCGAACAGGTCGCCCAGGATGCAGAGCTCGGAGCCCTCGGCCCGCGCCCGCTCCAGCACCTGGACGAAATCCGCCAGGCGCGCCGGGTCGTCGGCGTCGTGGCGGATGCCGGCGTGGATGTCGCTGATCAGGAATAGCGGCTGCATGGCGCAAGTTCGGAAAGAGCGGGCTAGCAGTCTGGCGGGCTTGAGCACTTCCTGGGCAGGGGATCCCCCGGTCGAGCCGGGGGATGACGAGACGTGCTTAGGCCGGGTCGGCCTCCACCACGAAGGCCCCGCCGCGCCAGTCCAGCCGCAGCGCGTGTTCCAACTCGCCGGCGATGGCCAGGCTGGCGACGGGATCCACCACCTCGCGCTGCAGCAGGCGCTTCATGGGCCGGGCGCCGTAGACGGCGTCGAAGCCGGCCTCCGCTAGCCGCTCCACGGCTGCGGAGCTGACGCTAAGCCGGATCTGCCGCGCGGCCATCCGGGTGATGATCCGCTCCAGCTGGATGTCCACGATCCGGCGCTGGGTCGCGCGGTCCAGCGTCCGGAAGACCAGCACTTCGTCGATGCGGTTGAGGAACTCGGGTTTGAGCGCTTGGCCCAGGATTTCCAGGGCCTCCTGCTCCAGCTCCAGACGCTCCAGCAGCGGATCGACCCCCATCATGTCCTTCAGCCTGGAGACGAGCTGGGCGCTGCCCAGGTTGGTGGTGAGGATCACCACGCAGTCCCGCCCCCGCACCACGCGGCCCTTGCTGTCCGTCAGGCGCCCGTCGTCCAGCAGCTGCAGCAGCAGGTTCAGCACGTCCGGGTGGGCCTTCTCGATCTCGTCGAAGAGCAGCACGGACCACGGATGCCGGCGCAGGGCCTCCGTCAGCTGCCCGCCCTCCTCGTGGCCCACGTAGCCGGGCGGCGCGCCGATCAGCCGGCTGACCGAGTGCTTCTCCATGTACTCGCTCATGTCGAAGCGCAGCAGGGTGCGCTCGTCGTTGAACAGGGCGTCCGCCAGCGCCTTGGCCAGCTCGGTCTTGCCCACGCCGGTGGAACCCAGGAAGAGGAAGGAGCCCAGCGGGCGGTTGGGATCGGACAGGCCGCTGCGGCTGCGGCGGATGGCCGCGGCCACGGCCTCCAGGGCGTGATCCTGGCCCACCACGCGCAGGCGCAGCCGGTCTTCCAGGTGCAGCAGGCGCTCGCGCTCGCCCTCCACCAGCCGGGTGACGGGGATGCCCGTCCAGCGCGAAACCACCTCGGCGATGTCCTCGGCGCCCACCTCCTCGCGCAGGATGGCGTGGGGCTGGCGCGTCTCGTCCAGCTCCTTCTCCCGGGCCGCCCGCTCCAGTTCCAACTGGCGCAGCGTGCCGTGAGTCAGCCGGGCCGCCAGGTCGAAGTCGCCTTTGCGCTCGGCCTCGTCCAGTTCGTGGCGCGTGCGCTCGATCTCCTCCTTGGTGGCGCGCAGGCGCTGGATCAGCTTCTTCTCCTGCTGCCACTGGGAGCGCAGACCCGCGCTGACGGCGCGGATGTCCGCCAGCTCCTTCTCCACGCCCACCAGGCGCTCCCGGCTGGGGGGATCGTCCTCCAGCCGCAGGGCCCGGGACTCCACCTCCAGCTGGCGCAGGCGGCGCTCGTACTCGTCCAGCTCCTCGGGCAGGCTGTCGATTTGGATCCGCAGCCGGCTGGCAGCCTCGTCCACCAGGTCGATGGCCTTGTCGGGCAGGAAGCGGTCCGGGATGTAGCGCGCGGACAACTCCGCCGCCGCCACCAGCGCCGCGTCCTTGATGCGAATGCCGTGGTGCAGCTCGTAGCGCTCCTTCAGGCCGCGCAGGATGCTGATGGTGCTCTCCGCGTCGGGCTCGCCCACCTGCACGGGCTGAAAGCGCCGCTCCAGGGCCGCGTCTTTCTCGATGTGCTTGCGGTACTCGGCCGTGGTGGTGGCGCCGATGCAGCGCAGTTCGCCGCGCGCCAGCAGCGGCTTGAGCAAGTTGGCCGCGTCCATGGAGCCCTCGGCCGCGCCCGCGCCGATCACCGTGTGCAGCTCGTCGATGAACAGGATGATCCGGCCCTCGGAGTGGGTCACCTCCTTCAGCACGGCCTTCAGCCGATCCTCGAACTCGCCGCGGAACTTGGCCCCCGCCACCAGCGCGCCCATGTCCAGCGCCAGGATGCGCTGGCTCTTCATGGGCTCGGGCACGTCGCCGTCCTTGATGCGCAGGGCCAGGCCCTCCACGATGGCCGTCTTGCCCACGCCGGGTTCGCCGATCAGCACGGGATTGTTCTTGGTGCGCCGGGACAGGACCTGCAGCACGCGGCGGATCTCCTCGTCGCGGCCGATCACCGGATCCAGCCGGCCCTTGCGCGCCTGTTCCACCAGGTCCACGGCGAAGCGCTCCAGCGCCTGGTAGCGCGTCTCGGCGTCGGGATCGTTGACGCTCTGATGGCCGCGGATCTCCTTCAGCAGCTTGAGCAGCGTGTTCTCGTCCAGGCCCCGGCCGCGCAGCCAGCCCGCGCCGTGATCCGCGCGACTGCGGCCGGCCTCCTCCAGCTGGGCCAGCAGGATGTGTTCGGCCGCCACGTACTCGTCGCCCAGCTTGTCGGCCTGCAGTTTGGCCTCGCCCAGCAGCTGGACGAAGGGCCGCGACAGGTGGACCTGGCCGGCGCCGCTCACCCGGGGATGGCGGGCCACCCGCTCGTCCAGCGCCGCCAGCACGCCCTGGACGGGCAGCCCCAGCTTCTTCAGGGCCGTGGTCAGCACGCTCTCCGGATCCTCGGCCAGCACGCGCAGGAAGTGGTCGCCCTCCACCTGCTGGTGGCCCAGCCCTTCGGCCAGGCGCACGGCCTGCTCCAGGCTCTGCTGGGTGCGATGGGTCAGTCGATCAAGGGACAACATGCGCTCTCTCCTGCCAGCGGCTGCCACCATCGGGCAGAATGCGGCCGCCGGGCTGTCAGACTGTCAGGCGCCCCCGGAGTTTTCCCGGGTTTCGCGCGAACGGCCTGGACAGGGCAAGTCCCGGGCCAAGTGGCGGCACTGCGAGGCTACGCCGTCAGCTCGGCCGCCAGGGCCGCGGGATCCAGCGCCTCCAGCAGGCGGTCGGCGCTCTCCTCCCACAGCTCCGGGTCGTCGGGCTCCGTCAGGCTCTCCAGCAGCAGGCCGCCCCACTCCGGCGACGCCGCCGGGCCGACGTCCCGCCAGCGCGCCCGCAGTCCGGCCGCCAAGAGGCGCGCCGCCAGCCGGGGCAGGGACTCGCCCGCCCGCAGGCCCAAGCCGGGATCCACCGTCCACAGGTCCGCCTCCTCCACCCGCTCGGGCAGGCCCAGCCACTCCCGGCGCAGGCGCAGCCAGAGTCCGCCCGCTTCGCGGACAGTGGCCGGAATCCGCGCCAGCCAGTCCACGCGCAGCAGCTCCTCGCCCAGCTCCAGCAGGGCCTGCTCGCGCCACCAGGCCTCCCAGCCCGGCTCCAGGTCCTCCAGCAGCCGGCCGGCGCACTCGGGGTTCCCGGGCAGGTCGGCCAGCAGGCGGCCCAGGGTGAAGGACTGCAGCGCGCGCTGAGCGCAGGCCGGTCCCGGCTCCTCGCCGCGCTCCCGCAGGCTGACCGCCGTGGCCTGGCGGGCCAGGGACTCGCCCAGTCCGTGCAGGGCCCGCCGGGCTCCCCAGGGATCGGCGCGCAGATCCAGCAGAACCACGGGCCAGCGGCCCTCGGGCCCGGACACCAGGCCCTGGAGCAGCTCCGGCAGTTGCTCGGCCTCGGTCACCCAGGGCTGCAGCTGGGCGCCGATCTCCAGTCCCAGCAACTCGGCCACCTCCTGGAGGAGGTCCAGCGGCGGTTTGCGCGCCAAGGTGCGCAGGAATCCGCCCGGCGGCAGGCCGTCCTGACCAGGCGCTCCCGCCGAATAGAGGGCCCCCCGCCGCAGGGCCGTGGCCTCGGGGTCCGCGCCGCGCCGGGACTCGGCCGCGGCCAGGATGGCCGGACCCAGCCGGGCGCGCAACTCGTCCAGCCAGCGTTCGGGACGACCGGAGTCCAGACCCAGCCGCAGCGCGCGGCGCTCCAGCGCGCCGGACCAGCCCCCGGCCCGGGCCGCCTCGTCCTCCAGCCGCAGCCACTCCAGCAGTTCTTCCGCTCCCGCGGGACCGGGCGCCGTGAGGGCCTCCCAGGCCGGGGCGCGTTCCTCCGCCAGGCGGGACTCCGCCAGCACGCGCCGCAGGTCGCGGCGCGGCAGGGCCTTGCCGAACACCAGCGGCCGCTGCCTGAGCCAGCGTTCCTCAATCCCGAGCTGCAGTTCGTCCTGGCGCAGGCGCAGGGCCTTGTCCCCCTGGCCCTCGGCCAGCTCCTGGAACAGCGCCAACAGGCGCGCCTCCAGGCCGGGATCCTCCAGCGGGCTGAGCAGGGCCTCCTGGACCTGGTCCAGCAGGACGGGATCCGCGTCCGCGCCGCGCAGGGCGGACTGGGCCCGCAGCATGGCGGGGGCGTCCAGGCGTCCGGCCAGGAAGCGCAGGCGCGTCTCCTGCCAGGCCTCCAGCAGCGGCTGCCGGACGGCGCCGTGGGCCTCCACGAGTTGGCGGGCTTCGTCGATGAACATGCGGCGTCCTTTCTGCGGAGACGGGTTTTTTGCAGCGCCACAAGGTAGCACGGGAGCCGGGGGCCGCGGCCTATATTGGGGCGAATGCCGGTTCAATCCCTGTTGGAGAACTCGTGGAATTCCTGGCCGACCTTCCGTCCTGGCAGCTGGGGCTGCTGATCTTCTGCCTGCGCATCGTGGATGTCTCCATGGGCACGGTGCGCACCCTGGCCGTGGTGGCCGGGCACATCCGCATCTCCGTGGTGCTGGGTTTCCTGGAGGTGCTGATCTGGGTCTTCGCCATCAGCCAGGTCATCCAGACCGTGGCCGAGAGCCCCTTCGTCCTGCTGATGTACGCCGGCGGCTTCGCCACGGGCAACGCGGTGGGCATCCTGGTGGAGCGGCGGCTGGCCATGGGCAAGCGCGTGGTGCGGCTGATCTCCCAGTCCCGGGGCAGCGAGATCGCCGCCGCGCTGCGCGAGTCCGGCCAGCCCGTGACCACTTTCCGCGGCGAGGGCCGGGACGGCGAGCGGCTGATGATCTATTTCCTTTGCGAGCGCAAGGGTCTGCCCGAGATCATCGCCAAGGCCAAGGACCTGGATCCGGAGCTGTTCTACGTCATCGAGCCGGTGTCCGAGAGCCGGGCCCTGCCCAACCTGCCCCTGCCCCGGGCCACGGGCTGGCGGGCCTGGATGAAGCAGAAGTGATTCCCCGGACCTGCAAGACTGGAGGCAGCATGCGCACGACCCAATGCACCCGGAACCCGCTCCCCGCGCCGGGGTGGAGCGGTTGGCTCCTGCTCGCCCTGCTCGGCTGGAGCCTTGGCGCCAGGGCCCAGGCGCCCACAGCGGACGACAAGCTCGACACACTGCTGGTGAAACAGCAGGAGCTGCTCGATCGGCAGGTCCAAGAAACCCGGGGACAACTGGACTCGCTCTTGGCCAAGCAGCAGCGCCTCTTGGAAGGCCAGGCCCGCATCGAGCGCGAGGTGGTGCCGCAGGATCCCTTCCCCGACGGGGCGCTGGGTTTCGCCTTCAACCTGCCCCTGGCCATCGCCGCCACAGTGGACGAGACCCGCATGATCAGCGCCTCGCTGTTCTGGTTCCCGCCGCACAGCCAGCTGGAACTGGTGGTCCCGATCTGGATCCGCACCGTGAACGAGGACTCAGAGTTCCGCGGCACCCTGGTGGACCTGCAGGGCCGCTACTATTTCAGCCCCAAGCGCGCCGGGTTCTACTGGCTGGGAGGCCTGCGTCAGGCCTGGCTCTCCGGCCGCGCGGAAGACCGGTACCTCGAGGACTTCACCCTGGTCGAGGGACGGCACACGAGCTTCTCGAAGAGCGGCGTCTACGGCGGCGTGGGCTTCCGCGCCCATTCCAAGCGCTTCTACTGGAACTGCAACGTGGCCTTCGGCCGCTATTTCGGCGGCAGCTCCACGGAGATCCGGGACCAGCGCTTGATGGGCGAGGATTACCTGCTGGACGCCGAGTTCTTCAAGTTCGGCCTGATCTTCTGACCCGAAGTCGCCAACCGAAGCCGAAGCGGGAGGATCCGATGGCGCCCTGGTTCCGCCTCCGATGCGGCGCAAGCCTGCTGGTGCTCCTGGCCGGACTGGCCGCTGCCACTGAGCCGACTCCGGCCGCGACGCAACCCGTGGCCGCACGCAGCTTTTCCCTGGCCCTGAATCCGTGGGAATTGGCCTTCCAACCAGTGCTCCGCTCCCTTGACAATCCCTCGGGCTCAGGTGGCTCAGGTTGGTTTGAGCGGGGGGGTACGCATGGCGATGATCCACTGGTGATTCAGGTGCTGCCCACCTGGCATCCGCCCAGGTCTGCCTGGGGGCTTGCCCTGCCTGTCTACTGGCGGAGCATAAAGGATCAGGACTTCCAAGTACTCCTCACCGATGTGCGGGTTCAGTGGTATACGCCGGGTTCGAACAGGAAGGGCTATCTGCTGGCCGGCGTGCGCCGCACGTGGGAAGCGGGCCGCCTCCAGGACGACCACCGGCGGGTGCAGCTCAACCGATTTGGCGGATTCGTGGGCTCAGGCATTGAGTTTTCCAGCGGCCGCTTCTTCGCCTCCTTCGCCGTCATGGCCGGCATGTATGGCGGTCCGGAACCGCCTGACCTGGCCGGCCACAACCTCCAGGGCAGCAAAGTCCTCTTCCACGTGGAGCCGTTGCTGCTGGGGATTCGATTCTGAGGATTGAGGAATCGTGCGGCCCGGTCGTCCCCCCACTCCCGCCACCGGGAGTCTCTGGGGCTAGGGAAGCGGGGCCGCGGACGGCTGGGACAGGTGCTCCGCCGCGCGCAGCAGCGGATCGGCCAGCGGTCCGAAGGGCGGGCTGTAGGCCAGGTCCAGCGCGGCCAGCTCCGCCGCCGTGCCGGCCCGCTGCAGCAGGGCGGCCAGCGGATTGATGCGCAGGGCCCCGCCGCAACCTTCCGAGAGAATCGCGCCGCCGCGCAGGCGGCCGTCCGGTTCCGCCTCCAGCCAGACCTCCAACCGTCCGGCGCCGGGCAGAGCATGGCCAAGCGTTTGGCCCGCCGCCCGGGAACGCCTCACGGCGGCCGGTGCGGCCGCGCTTGGACGGGCCGCGCGGGCCATCCCCAGGCCCAGCAGTCCGC
The DNA here is from genome assembly GCA_041675285.1 of Candidatus Delongbacteria bacterium. NCBI lineage: Bacteria > Candidatus Delongiibacteriota > Candidatus Delongbacteria bacterium. The sequence goes on along the minus strand of JBAYTZ010000007.1, from coordinate 194,127 downwards.
TCACCGGCGGGATGTCCACGACGGCGGGCGCCGCCGCGACCTCATCCGGTTCGCTCAAGCGTCCGCAGCGCGCCAGTTCCAACCCGAAGCAGCGCAGCACCTGGGTCAGCGTCCCCGGGGTCGCTTGGCGCTCGTCGGCCCCCGCGGCGGCGTTCCAGCCGGCCACCCGGCCGCCCGTCAGCGCCTCGCGGGCCTGGGGATTCCAGACCCGCGCGGACTCCCCCGCCCGCGCGGGCACCGCCGGTTCGCGGCAGGCGCAATCCCCCGCCGCCCAGACGGGCAGACCGCCCACCCGCAAGGCGGCGCTCACCGCCAGCGCCCCGGCAGCGGTCCGCTCCAGGCTGCGGGGCAGGAACTCCGTGTTGGGCGTAATGCCCGCGCAGGCGGCCACCAGCTCCACTTCCTCCAGCGCCGTACCGCCGGCCGGGGACTCCAGCTCCAGGCGGCAGGCCAGGGGTTGGTCCTCCGCCCGGCGGATGCTCCAACCCAGCCGGAGGCGGACGCCCTGCCGCTCCAGCTCCGCGGCCACGGCCGCGCGCAGCTCCCGGGGCCAGCCCTTCAGCGGCAGCGGTTCCGGATCCACCAGCAGGACCTCCAGTCCCAGCTGGCGCAGGGCCTCGCACAGCTCCAGCCCCAGCGGCCCGGCTCCGGCCACCGCCACGCGGCGCAGCCCGCCCAAGCGTTCCTTCCAGGCGCGCAGATCGTCCAGGGTCTTGAGGGGAGCCAACCGCGTGGCGGGCAGGCCGGGGATGGTCAGCTCGCGGCTGCGGGCGCCGCTGGCCACCACCAGGCGGTCCCAGGCCAGTTCGAGTCGCTCGACGCCCCCGGCGCCGCGACGCTCCAGCTGCAGGCGGCGGGCCGTCGGGTCCACGGCCAGCACGCGCTGGCCCAGCGCCAGTTGGATGTCCTGTTCGTGGAAAAAGGCGGCGGGCCGCACGCGCAGATCCTCCGGGGCGCGGGTCGGATCCGCCAGGTTGTAGGGCAGGCCGCAGGCGCCCCAGGAGATCTCGCCGGAGGCTTCCAGAACCAGGATGCGCAGGTCGGCGCGCCGCCGCCGGGCCGCCAACGCCGCCGCCAGACCCGCCGTGTTTCCGCCGATGATCACCAGCTGTTCGTCCACGTCCGCTCCCTGTCTTGGCAGCCTGAGGGGCTGCGCGCGGCCAATGTAGGTAAGCACCTGCGTAGCCATATTGGGCCCATGGAAGAGCAAGCCGACACCCCGCTGCCCGCGGACTTCGATCCCGCCTACCTGTCCACCGTGGATGAATTGTATCACGACGAGTGGGCGCTGCACAAGTTGCTGCGCATCCGCTGGCTGGTGGACTCCATCCAGTCCTTCTGGCCGCAGGGCCATCCCGCCCGGTTGATCCACGTGGCGGGCACCAACGGCAAGGGCAGCACCTGCCGCCTGCTGGAGGCCGGGCTGGCCCTGGTGGGTCCGGCGGGCGCCATGACCAATCCGCACCTCTTCGACTTCGCCGAGCGTTGCAGTCTGAACGGCGTGCCGCTGCCCCACTCGACCTGGAGCCGGCTGTGGCGCGAACGGATCCGCCCGCACTCCTTGGATCGCGCCGAACGGGGACTCGAACGCGGCCTCAGTTTCGCCGAGGCGGGCATCCTGCTCAGCCTGCAGGCCTTCGCCGAGGCCGGCGCGCGCTGGGGCATCCTGGAGACGGGGGTGGGCGGACGCTACGCGCCCAGCATGGCCCTGACGCCGGCCCTCTGCGTTCTGACCAACGTGGGCAACGACCACCCGCGCACCCTGGGGCATGCCGTCTGGCAGCGTGCGCTGGAGAAGGCCGGCATCGCCCGGCCCGGCGTGCCGTTGCTCACCGGGGCCCGCGGCCAGGCCCTGGAGGTGATCCGCCGGGTGGCGGAGCAGGAGGGCGCGCCCCTGCACGTGGTGGACGAGGCGGCGGTCACCGGGCTGCGCCTGCGGGCGGCGACGCTGTGTGACACAACCGGTCTGCCCGAGCACGCCTGGCGCAACCTGGCCCTGGCGCTGGCCACCCTGGAACGGGCGGAACCCGGGCTGGAGCCCAATGAGCTGCTGCGCACCCTGCTGGCGGTGCCGCCCCTGCCCGGGCGCTTCTGGCAGCCCCGGCCCCACCTGGTGGCCGACGTGGCCCACAACCCGGACAAGCTGGCGGCCCTGGCCGCCCAACTGGCCGAAGTCTTTCCCGGCCGGCCGCTGGTGCTGGTCTTCGGCGTGAGCCGGGAGCGCGCGCTGGCTCCCATGCTGGCGCCGCTGGCGGATCGGACGGCGCACGTGGTGCTCACCGGCGCCTCCTATGCCGGGCGCGCTCCCGGCGCGCTGGCCGACGAGTGCCGCGCGGCCTTTCCCAATCTGCCTTTGCAGGTGGAGCCCGATCCCGTCCGCGCGCTGGCCCTGGCGGAGGCCGGCCGGCGGGACGACGAGCTGGTGGTACTGACCGGCAGCGCCTACAGCATCGACCAGGCCCTCAACCCCGACCCCTGCCTGCGCCGGCTCAACGCGGAGTACGGGCGCCGGGGCCGCGCCGGTGGCCCGGCGAATCATTAAAATCCTGACAACCAAACCGGAGGACCCATGTCCGCTTTCAACAATCTGGTTGCCAATACACTGCCCTACTTCCCCAAGAAACTGGTGGGGCACCTTTCCCGGCACTACATCAGCGGCGAGCAGCTGGACGACGCGGTGCGCGTCGGCCGGGAGCTCATGGCCGAGGGCTGCTGCCTGACCCTGGACGTGCTGGGCGAGCATGTCCAGCGCCCCGAGGAGACCCACGCCTACGCCAAGCTCTACCTGCAGGTGGTGGAGCGCATCGCCCGGGACGGCCTGGACGCCAACGTCAGCGTGAAACCCACGCAGATGGGGCTGGCCCTCGACCCGGCCCTCTGCCGCGCGAACTACCGCGCCATCCTGGAGCAGGTCGACCGCCAGGGCAGCTTCCTGCGCATCGACATGGAGGACACGCCCTTCACCGACGCCACGCTGGACCTGCACGACGAGCTGCGGGCCCAGTTCCCGGGCCGGGTGGGCGTGGTGATCCAGGCCTACCTGCGGCGCACGTTGCCGGACATCGAGCAGCGGCTGATTCCCGCCGGAACCCACCTGCGGCTCTGCAAGGGCATCTACAAGGAGCCGGTGGAACTGGCCTACCACGGCTACCAGGAGATCCGCGACAACTACCTGCGCTGCCTGGAGGCCCTGCTGGAAGCCGGCAATTACGTGGGCATCGCCACCCACGACCGCTTCCTCGTGGAGGGGGCGCTGAAAATCATCAAGCGGCTCAAGCTCACGCCCGACCGCTACGAGTTCCAGATGCTGCTGGGCGTGCTGCCCGGGCTGCGGCGCGAGATCGTGGGCCAGGGCCACAAGCTGCGCGTCTACGTGCCCTTCGGCGAAGCCTGGTTCGCCTACAGCACCCGGCGCCTCAAGGAGAATCCGGACCTGGTCATGCACTTCGTCAAGGATTTCTTCCGCAAGCACTGAGCGCGGATTCAGCCGTTTCGGGGCCGGAGGAGATCTATCCAACGGCCCTTTTTCGTTCCTGCCCGGCCAGCCCGGCCCCACGGACCCCGTGACTTGTGCAAATTCCGGCGCGAGCCCCGCCTCGACTTTGGAACGATGCGGACGCTTTCTTCGTGGTCAGATAGCCTGTTTCACGTCCGGCGGGCCGCTCCAGAGGGCCTGATTCTTGCGCAGGTATCCTTGCCCAATCCACTTGTTCAACATCCTGTTCCTCCCCGCCGGGGGACCAACCGCAGCCGGAGTGTGCCATGAGTTTCCTGTCGAATCCGGTCCGTCGCTGGACCGGTCTGGGGTGCCTGCTGGCCCTACTCGCCACCGTTGGCCCGGCCCGGGCCCAGGTGAGCGCGGGCGGCACGCCGCCCAGTTTCCGTCACCCGCTGGCCGAGACGGTGCCCAGCCTGTCTCTGCCCGCCCCCGACGTGGCGCGCTATCTGGCGGAAGACGCCGGCGCGGACAAGGCCAGCACGCCCTGGCGCTTCGGCGCTCCCGTGCCGGTGGATCTGGGGCTGGACAACGCGGGGGTCTGGTCCACGCTGCCCGACGGCGGCCGGGTCTGGCGCCTGCGCCTCGCCAGTCCAGGCGCCTACAGCCTGAACCTCCAGTACGACCGCTTCCAGCTGCCCGCCGGCGCCGAGTTCTTCCTCTACCTCGACGACCAGAGCCAGCTCATCGGCGCCTTCACGGAGTACAACAGCGCCAGCTCGCCGGACGGCAGCTTCGCCACCCAGCCCACCCCTGGCGACGCCGTGGTGCTGGAGTATCACGAGCCGGCCTGGGTGGCCTTCCCGGGCGACCTGCACGTCAGCTCCGTGGTGCACGCCTACCGCAACGTGTTCGGCCGCGTGGAAGACGAGCGCGCCTACGGCGACTCGGGCAGCTGCAACAACAACGTCAACTGTCCCGAAGGCGCCCCCTGGCAGACCCAGAAGCGCGCCGTGGCGCTGATCCTCACCAGCGGCGGCTCGGCCCTCTGCAGCGGCGCGCTGGTCAACAACACGGCCCAGGACCTGCGCCAGTATCTCCTTACGGCCAACCACTGCGGGCTGTCCACGGGCAGCTACATCTTTGTCTTCAACTACGAGAGCCCGGGTTGCACAAACCAGAACGTGAGCTACACGTCGGTGACGGGCTGCACGCTGCGCGCCACCAACGCGGACTCGGATTTCACGCTGGTGGAGCTGACGGAGAACATCCCCGCCGCCTACAACGCGCACTTCGCCGGCTGGAGCGCCGTCAACACGGCCAGCACGCTGAGCGTGGGCATCCACCACCCCTCGGGCGACATCAAGAAGATCAGCTTCGACAACAACGCCACCAGCAGCGACCGCTACCTGGGCACCTCGGGCGTGGTGGACTCCCATTGGAAGATCACCCAGTGGGACGACGGGACCACCGAGGGCGGCAGCTCGGGCAGCCCGCTCTTCGACCAGAACCACCGGATCACGGGCCAGCTGCACGGCGGCTACGCCAGCTGTTCCAGCCTTACCTCCGACTGGTACGGCAAGTTCTCCATGAGCTGGAACCGCGGCTCCAGCGCCGCCACGCGGCTGGTGGACTGGCTGGATCCCGGCAACACGGGCCTCACGGTCCTGGACGGCGTGGATGACGCGCCGCTCACCGTGCCGGTCCTGGCCCTGGGCGGCGTGACTGTCTCCGACGGCGACGACGGCGCGCTGGATCCCGGCGAGACGCCGACCCTGGTCATCACGCTGGCCAACTCCGGCGCGGCGGCCAGCAGCATCACGGGCACCCTGAGCGAGACCAGCCCCTACATCAGCGTCAGCGACGCCAGCGGCGCCTGGCCCGCCATCGCCACGGGCGGCAGCGCGGCCAGCAGCAATTCCTTCGTGATCAGCGTGGATCCCGCCACGCCCGTGGGCCACGTGGCCTCCTTCAGCCTGGTGATCAGCGCCGCGGGCGGCTACAGCACCACGCTCACTTTCAGCCTGACCTCCGGCCTCACCACCGAGGGCTTCGAGAGCGGCGACTTCAGCGCCTGGAGCTGGAGCCAGAGCACCCTGCCCTGGACCGTGGGTACGGGCACCGTGCACGGCGGCAGTTTCGCGGCCCGCAGCGGGGTCATCACCCACAACCAGACCTCGAGCATGAGCCTGGCCCTGCAGGTGGCGTCCAGCAGCAGCCTGTCCTTCTATTACAAGGTCTCCTCCGAGGCCACCTACGACTTCCTGCGCTTTTACGTCGACGGCGTCGAGCAGGGCGCCTGGTCGGGCGAGCTGGACTGGACCCTGGCGAGCTACACGCTGGCCGCCGGCGCCCACACCTGCACCTGGACCTATTCCAAGGACGGCTCCGTCAGCACCAACAGCGACGCGGCCTGGGTGGACGACATCGTCCTGCCCGCGCTGGGCCAGCCGAGCTACCCGGACATCTCCGTGACGCCGGCCAGCCTGAGCAAGACCCTGGCCCCGGGCCAGACCGGCACGGAGAGTCTGACGATCCTCAACACGGGAGAAGCCACGCTGACTTGGAGCGCCGCGGCCTCCACGGTCAGCCTGCAGAGCAGCCTGCCCTTCCTCAAACTGGCCAAGGGCGAGGCGGACCCGCGCCCGGGCACTTTCGAACGCAACGCGGGCGGTCCCGACGCGTTCGGCTACCGCTGGGAGGATTCCAACCAGGCCGGCGGCCCGGCCTACAGCTGGGTGGACATCAGCGCCACGGGCACGACGGTGAGCTGGGCGACGGGCACCAGCGACGACGGCCTCAGCGCCGCGCTGCCGCTGGGCTTCCCCTTCTCGTTCTACGGGACGACCTTCAGCACGCTCAAGGTGGGCAGCAACGGCTACCTGAGTTTCACCACCAGCGCCACGACCTACACCAACCAGGGCATCCCCGGCGCGGCGGAGCCCAACAACCTGCTGGCGCCCTTCTGGGACGACCTCAACCCGGGTTCGGCGGGCAGCGTCAAGTACCTGGCCGACGGGGCCAACGGTCGCTTCATCGTGCAGTGGACGGGCGTGCCGCTCTACGGCACCGGCAGCTACCAGACCTTCCAGGCGCTGCTGTTCAGCGACGGCCGGATCCTCTTCCAGTACCAGACCGTGACGGCCGCCACGGGCTGCACGGTGGGCATCGAGAACGCCGCTGGCACGGACGGCCTGCAGGTGGTGGCCAACGCCGCCTACCTGGGCAACGGCCTGGCCATCGAGTTCAGCTCCCAGACGCCCTGGCTGAGCGTCGCGCCGACCAGCGGCAGCGTGAATGCCGACGGCAGCAGCGCGCTGAGCGTGACCTTCGACGCCAGCGACCTGACGGCCGGAACCTATACGGGCCTGGTCACGCTCAGCAGCAACGACCCCGACGAATCCAGCGTCGTGGTGCCGGTCAGCCTGCTGGTGGGCAACGTCGACCAGAGCGCACCGCTGATCAGCCTAAGCTGCCTGGACGACAGCTGGACCGACCAGCCCCGCGCCGTCACGGCCAGCATCACGGACGCCAGCGGTGTCGCCTCGGCCAGCCTGCTGTTCAGCGTGGACGGCGGCGCGCCGCAGTCCGCCGGGTTGACGGCGGCCGGCGGCGACCTGTGGACGGGCGACCTGCCCGGCCTGCCGGCCCCCGCGACGGTGCAGTACCAGGTGCAGGCCGTGGACGCCAGCCCGGCCGGCAACTCGGCCCTCTCGGCCGCCTGCGACTACCAGCTGCTGCTGCTGGGCGTGCCGCAGACCCAGATCCAGCTGCTGGCCGGCTCGATGATCCAGCTCAGTTGGACGGCGATTCCGGGCGCCCTGGGCTACCACGTCTACTCGGCGCCCTCCCAGGGCGGCGCGTGGAACCTGGCGGGCAGCACGGCAGGCACCAGCCTGACCCTGCCGGCGGGCGCCGACGAGCTGCGCATCTTCCAGGTGCGCGCCACCCACTGACCGATTGACAACCTGAAGCGGAGGCGGCTGCGGCCGCCTTCGCTCTCTCCGCCGCGTCCCATCTCTCCAAACCTACCGAGCGGGGTTGTTCACCCCGCCGGAAATCGAACGCCAGTCGGCTTTGCCCGTATTCACGAAAGGGCCTAGTCATGACTCGCCATTCACGGACTCTCCGGAATGTGCGCGAAGTTTGGGAACCGCTTTGACTGGCATATGGATTGCTCGCCCGGGCTCAGCAAATCAAACGACTCGCATACAAACATCGAGATGTGTCCAAGGAGGGCTCCATGAAGGCCTTGTCAATCCTGCTTGTTGGTTGTCTGGGTCTGGGCTCCAGCGCCCTGGCCAGTTCGACAAACCCGGCAGGCACCCGGCTGCCGTCCCAGCCCGGGCAGTACGGTCACGCCCGCACGTCCCAGGAAGTCCTGGTGGTGCGTGATTACCAGCCCTGGGGCGGGGACGTGGTTCCCCGGTTCACGGAGCGCGGCGTCAACGTCACCGTGGCCAGCTCCATGGATCTGCGCACGGCCGACCTGAGCACCTATTGCCTCGTCTACGTCACCGGCGCCATGACGGAGAACGGCGACGACACTTCGCTCAACCTGAATTCCCTGGCCGCCCGCAACAATCTGGCGGCCTACGTCACCGACGGCGGCGCGGTCTTGTACAACACGGCCAGCCTGGGCGCCACCCTGCGCCTGCCCGGCGGCGTGAACTCGGCCGTTGCGCCCCAGAGCTACAACCTGTTTCCGGACGTCAACCCGCTGAGCGCGGGCATGCCCTTTCCGCTCTTCGAAGGCGGAATGGCCAGCCACGACAGCCTGATGAACCTGCCCGGCACGACACTCAGCTACATCACCGACCTGGACGGCCACGTCACGGGCGCGGACTATCCCGTGGGCGCGGGCCGCGTGCTGGCGCTGACCCAGCCCTTCGAGTACTACCTGGGCGATGGGGCCGGGACCTTCCCGCACATGCTGACCCTGCTGGACAACGCCCTCGGCTACGCCCTCTCCATGGGCCAGTGCGACGGCCAGGTGGTCCCCGGCGAGCTGAGCCTGTCCATGGACGCCATCAGCGCCTTCGGCTGCACCGACGAGCTCTACAATCCCGCCGCCGGCGATCTGGCGCTCACCATCACCAACGTGGGCGGCTCCGCCTGCCAGGGCATCACGGCCACCCTGCTGGCCGGCACCGGCCTGCAGGCCGTGGGTTCCCCCGTCCAGGGCGCCGACCAACTGCTGCCCGGCGAGAGCATCACGCTGACCTTCCAGGTGGCTCCGCTGGGCACGCCCTGCGACGAGTCCCTGCACTACGACCTGCTGGTGGACTGCGCCACCTGCCCGGCCCTGGCCACCTCCGGCATGATCTGGGTTCCCTGTTGCGGCGTGGTGGACGCGCTGGACGCTCCCCGGGCCTTCGAGCTGCGGGGCAACCACCCCAACCCCTTCAACCCGGTCACGACCATCGACTACAGCCTGTCTGTCACCACGGACGTGCGGCTGAGCGTGTTCAGCCTGACCGGCGAGCGGGTGGCCACCCTGGTGGACGGCCCGCAGGCGGCCGGCGCGCATCGGGTTTCCTTCGACGCCAGCCAGCTGAGCAGCGGCCTCTACCTCTATCGCCTGGAGGCCGAGGGCCGCACCCTGACCGGACGCATGCTGCTGATCAAATAACCGTTGGTCCCCCCCCAGTTCGATTCCAAGCCCCGGCCCGCAAGGGTCGGGGTTTTTCATGGGTGGTTGGACGAGCGGGTTGGACCGGGCGAGGGGCAGGGCAGCTGGAACCGGAGCGGGCATGGCAGCGCGGGCCGGCCACGAAAACGGCCACCGAAGTGGCCGTGGGAAAGCTGGGCTGCAGGGACTCGAACCCCAATTCGCGGAACCAGAATCCGCTGTCCTGCCATTAGACGACAGCCCACTGAGTAGAAGGCCCCTAATATAGGCCGCGCTCCGGCAAAGTCAAGGGTGGGCCGGAAAAAGCCCGCCGCTTGCTACGTTGGGCCGTGAAAATGGGGATCCGGCCATGGGCTTCAACATCGGCACCGACTTCGACCGCGCCATCCAGTGGGACCTCCGGCTGGAACGGGAACTGCCCTTCCTGCGCGCCTGGCTGCGCAGCTGGAACGCCCGCCACGTGACGGATCTGGGCTGCGGGACGGGCCGCCATTGTCTGGCTCTGGCCCAGGCCGGCTTCGAGCTGACCGGCCTGGACAGCAATGAGGAGATGCTGGTAGCCGCCGGGGAGCTGCTGGACGGGCACCCCGAGCTGGCCGCCCGCTGCCGCTTTCTGGCCGGCGACCTGCGCCAGCCCCTCGGCTTGCCCCCCCAGGACGCCGCGCTCTGTTTGGGGAACAGCCTGTGCCTGCTACGCGATCTGGACGAAGTGGCCCAGGCGCTCTCCGTCATTCGAGACAGCCTGCGTCCCCGCGGCGGCCTGATCCTCCACGTGCTCAACTATTGGAAATTCCGCGACCCCGCCCGGGCCTTCTTTCCCCTCAAGACGGATGAGGAGGACGGCCAAGCTCGCCGGCATTTCCTCAAAATGATTGAGCTGCATGAACATCACGCGCTGGTCCACCTGATCCGGATCGAACAGGATCCCGCCGGCCACTGGGCGCGCCAAGTGCGCAGCGACCGGCTCCTGCGCCTGGACGCCCCGCTGTTGCGCAAGCTGCTGCTGGGCTGCGGCTTTCGCGAACTCCAAGCCTATGGATCCTTGCAGGGGGAGACCTATCAGGCGGACAGCCACGATCTGGTGCTGTGCTGCCGGAGGAGTTAACCGCCCGCCCCGTTGCCGGGGCGGGCTTGCCTTGGGAACCTCAGCGGTACGGGCTCCCAAAGCTGGAGGGGGAATGTCTCAGCTTTGGCGCAAGGCGGAAAGTGCATGTTCCTGACTGAACATTCAATGGCGAAAGTGCCCGTTCGAAAATGCTGATTCCATTTTCTCCCTACGCGCCGGCCCCCCTGCCCTGGTCCCGCCGCTTCGCCGACGCGGCCAACAGCTCGCGCTCGAAACTGCCCGGGCCCGCCTCGCTGGAGCGGGTGCGCAAGCTGTCCGTGCCGCCCGCCGACACGCCCGGGGTCTGCCTGTCCGCCCCGGGCGCGGGCCTCTCCCTGGTGCGTGGCGCCCGCTTCCTGCAGTGGGACGCCGAGGGCGAGCCCGTCCGCCAGATCGATCTGCAGACGGGCACGCCCGGCGCGGATTCCCGCTCCGAGCCCGCCACGTCGCACGCCTGGGGATCCGCCCTCTGGCTGGCGGGCGGCCGCTGCGTGTTCGTCAGCCCCAGTCGCATCCTGCTGCTGGACGCCGACGGGCACTTCCGCCGGTTGGGCGACACGTCGGAGTCCGGCTTTCACTCCCCCCTGGGCATGACGGCCTCCGCGGACGGGCGCCTGCTGGTCTTCTCCGGCGCCGGCGACCTGCATGTTTTCTTCCATCAGGACGAACTGGCCCTGCGCCTCAGCTTCCGACGCGACGGCCAGCTCTCCGCTGCCGGTCCGCCGCTCTATCCGCCCACCCTCTACCGGGACGGACGGATGGTGCTGCAGCACGAACTGGGCTGCCTGTGCTGTTCGGCCATGGGAGAAGTGGAGTGGTGGTTTCCCGGCGGCGATCTGGCTCATCCGCCCGTGCTCAACCGCGACGAGGATTGCGGCTTCCTGGACGCCGCCGGGCGCACGGTCTTCGTGGATCGCCAGGGCACGCCGCAGAGCGAGATGGGCGAGCCCCTGCTGCTGGCCGCGCGCCCGCGGGGCGGCTGGCTGGGCCTGGGCCAGGACGCGCTGTATTCACTGGATCGCAACTACGACTTGATGTGGCGCCTGCCCGTGGAGTCCGCCGGCCTGCCGCCCGTGGTGGACAGCCGCGGCTGGATCTGGCTGCTGGACCAGACAGAAGGGCTGCTGCAGGTCGCGCCGGAGGGGCGGATCAGCGGCCGCCTGCCCCTGCCCGTCCGGCCGGGCCTGCTGGCCCTGACCGCCCGCGGACAACTGGCCTTCGATCTGGGCGAAGAGGTCTGGCTGATCGGCTGAACGGGTCTGCGCTCAGCGTTCGGAGAGGGAGTCCAGCCCGCGCAGGGAATCCGCCAGCGCGCGGCTGGATTCCAGCGCACGTTCCCCTTTGCGCAGCAGATCGCCCGTCTGCTCCACGGCGCCCCGGGCCACCCGACCCGCGCCCCGGGCCAACCGGTCCACGTCGTCCGGCACCTGCTGGCCCGTCAACCGGAACCAGGCCACCAGCCCGACCACCACCACCAGCAGGAAAAGCGCCAAGGTCAGCAGGCGCTTGATCAGCGCGTAGACGAACAAGGCCGCGGCCGCCACCAGGGCGGCCACCAGCCAGGGATGTCCAGCCATCCCGTCCAGCAGGTCCATGGGTTCCTCCCACAGAAAAAAGGAAGGGGCCCTCGATCTGGCCCCTTCCAACACTCGTGATTCCGGGCGGCCTAGGCCTCGTCGTCTTCCTCGCGCCCCTTGGCCGGGGTCGCCGGGACTTCGCCGCGGGCCAGGGCCTCCGAGGCCGCCACTTCGGCCTCGATGGCGGCGCGCACCAGGGCGTCCGCATCGGTGACCAGCACGCGGGCCTGGGCCGAGATGTCGCCGTAGAGCTTGATCGGGACGAAGAACTCGCCCAGCGCCTTGATGGGCTGGTCCAGGCGAATCCGCCGCCGGTCGATCTCGATGCCCGCGACGTGCAGCAGGTCGGCGATGGTCTGGGCCGTGACGCTGCCGTAGAGGCGGCCCTGCTCGCCGGTCTTCATTTCCACCTTGTACTGGTGGCTCTCGATGCGCGCGCGCAGGGCGTCGGCCCGGCTGCGTTCGCGCTCGGCCGCGCTCACCAGCTGCAGCTTCTCTTCCTCGAAGCGGCGCAGGGCGCCCGGCGTGGCCGTGTAGGCGAAGCCCTGGGGAACCAGGTAGTTGCGGGCGTAGCCCGGCTTCACGCTGACCAGTTCGCCGATCTTGCCCAGGTTATCGATGTCAGTGCGCAGAATGACCTTCATCATCCACCTCCTTAGGCCGGGTTGTCGGACACGAAGGGCAGGAGCGCCAGGATGCGCGACCGCTTGATGGCGGTGGAGAGCATGCGCTGATGCTTGGCACAGGTGCCGGAGACCCGACGGGGAATGATCTTGCCGCGCTCCGTGAGGAAACGGGACAGCCGCTTCTCGTCACGATAGTCGACATACTTCACGCCGGCTTCACAGAAGCGGCAGATGCGTTTGCGTTGATAGGCCATGATCAGTCCTCCACCCGCTCGGGACGTCCACCTTCGCGATACCCGTCGCGGTAGCCTTCACGACCGCCACCCTCGCGGGCGCCCGGACGCGTGGCGGCGTTGCGGCGGTCCATCTCCTTGCGGAAGTGGTCCATGGTCAACGCCTTCAACTTCACATCGCGATCCGTCATGCGCACGGCCAGATGACGGAAGACGTCCTCGGACAGGGCGAACCAGCGCTTGAGCAGGGCCACCGCCTCACCGGGCATCTTCACCTCGGTGTAGATGTAGTAGCCGTACTGGCGCTTCTCCACCGCATAGGCCAGGCGCTTCTTGCCCATGCGTTCCACCTTCTGCACCTCGCCACCGTTCTTTTCGATGAATTCGGAATACTTCCCCACCAGGGAATTCACCCGCTCATCGTCAAAATTGGGCTCGGCAATGAAGGTGACTTCGTAATTGCGAAGCTCACTCATCGCATCTCCTTGTGGACTAAGGCCATCCAACCCATCTGGATGGCAAGGATGGGCCCCCCGATTCCGGCGGGGCCAAAAAGCAAGCCGAGAGTATAGCGGAGGAGGAGGGAAATCGCAAGGAAATCCCCTCAGAATCAGGGACTTCCGTCCTGGATCGGGCGAGGCGGACTCGTTATCAAGAATGGAATATCAATTGCCGATACCGGTGGGCAGGGATACCGAAACAAGGGAGACGAGCGAGATGGACTGCGACTGCATTCAGGCCTGTCCCTTCTTCAACGACCGCATGGCCATGAAGCCGGCCATGGCCGGCGTCTACAAACAGCGCTACTGTCTGGGCGCGTTCAATGAATGCGCCCGTCACATGGTGTTGAAGGCCCTGGGCAAACCGGCCGTGCCGCCGGACCTTTTCCCCAACATGGCGGAGCGGGCCAACCAACTGATCCAGGCCGCCCAGTCCGGCTGTTAACGGGAGCGGGAGACCCAGTCCGGCACCACCCGGCCCCGTTGGCGCAGGAGCAGATTCAACTGGGCCGCGCCATGCTGCACGTGCCGCAGGTTGTAGATGTGCAGCTCCAGCCGGCTCAGGCCTGGCCGGATCCCGCAGGGCCGCGCGGCCTCCTCCAGGTCCAGCCGGGCGCAGGCGTCCCGACACTTGCCACGGCCGTGCTCCAGGTAGTCCAGCAACTCCTGGCACGTGTACACACGCGACGGCAGTTTGCCGGCCGGATCCAGCTCCTCCAAGCCGAAGGGCACCGGCGGGGCGAAGCCCTCGGCGGTGGGCGACAGGTAGAGATCCAGCCAGAACAGGGTGTGGAAGGCCGTGTACCAGAAGCCCGGCGTGTCGGAGAGATCGCCCCAATCCTCTGCGGGACAGGCGCGCAGGGCATTGCCCAGCATCTGGAGAGCGGCCTGGAACTGGGTTCCCAGCGCTTCGCGCAGCAGTTCGCTCATGAGGATCTCCGGTTTGGGTCGGGGTTCAGCGTCTGCCGCGCAGCCGGCGCTTCCAGCGGCGCCAGCCCTGCACGGCCGCATTGCGCGCCTCGGCCACGCGCCACTTCCAGCTCCCCTGCAGGGGCAGCAGCGGCAGGATCTCCGGCCGGCAGTTGCGCAACAGCACGAAGTCGTAGGCGTCGTCGGCCAGCAGCGGCCGCAATCGTCGGGGACCGGGATCCAGCGCCACCACCTGGCCGTCGGTCGCCACCAGCCAGTTGGCCAGGTGCGGGTCGCGGTGACACAAACCGGCGGCGTGCAGGTGGCTCAGGATCTCCACCACCCGCGGCCATTGGCGTTCGGTGACCGGCCCGCCTTCCACGTATTCGTAGACCAGCCAGGACTCGACCAGCAGGCCCCAGCGGCGCCGCTCCAGCAGCAACAGGGGGCGCGGCGTGGCCACGCCGGATTCCAGCAGCAACAGACCGGCGCGAAAGGCGCGGCACATCTCGCCGGGCTGGAACAGCGAGACTAGCCGGTTCCAGGCGCGGCCGTCCCGCCAGAGCGGACGCTTGAGCACCCAGGGGGCCGGGGCGGCGTGGATCAATTCGGGGGGGGTGCCCGCCGGGGCCTCGCGCAGCAGGAGCACGCGGCTGCGCGCGTCGTCCCGCAGGCGCTGGTCCGGGTGGCGCGTGGCCGCGAGCAGCAGGCGGCCCAGAGCCGGCGCGTCGCCGATGAAGGGGCGCGCCCAGGGGGCGGTCCGGATCCGCCAGCTCATCGACCCGGGTCGACGAGGCCCTGGATGCGGTAGAAGCCGCTCCCCGAGGGCAGCTGGGCCGAACCTGTCCAGAGCGTGTCCGCGCTTTCACCCAGCAGCGTGAAGGGGCCCCAAGGCTGGTCGGCCTGGTAGATCCGGAAGTGGTCGTAGCCGCGCCGGGGCCAGCTCAGCCGGACCTGTCCGCCACTCAGGGCGATGCTCACCGGACCGGGTTCCGGGAAGCGCTCCAGGGCCGCCGGCAGATTGACGACGCCCCAGCCGAAATCGTTGTCGGGCAGGTTGGCCCGGTCCGCCGTGCTCATGAGGGCGGCGCGCACCTGGGCCGGCGTCCAGAAGGGATGGGCCTCCAGCAGCAGGGCCGCGCAGCCCGCCACCAGCGGACAGGACAGGCTGGTGCCGGCGAAGTAGCGCAGGTTGGTGGGGCTGTCCCAGCCTGCCGCCGCCACGCCCACGCCCTGGGCGCTGACTTCGGGCTTCAGCCGGCCGTCGTAGGTGGGACCCGGGCTGCTGAACCAGGCCAGCTGTCCGGCGGCGTCCACAGCTCCCGTGCTGATCACGCCGAAGGCGTCCGCCGGCGTGCCGATGTGGCCCCACTCGTCGTCCCGGTTGTTGCCGGCCGAGACCACCACGCAGAGGCCCAGCCCCACGGCCAGATCCACCGCCTGGGTGGTGATGGCCGTCCGGCCGTCCAGATCCTCCCACTGGTACCAGTCCGTGTAGCCCAGCGAGGCCGAGGCCACGTCGGCGCCGCGGGCTTCGCCCCACTCCAGCGCCGCGACGTAGTAGTCTTCCTCGACGGGCGTCTCGCTGGCCGTGTCCTCGGTCTTGGCCAGCAGGAACTGGCAGGCGTAGGCCGGACCGTAGAGCTCGCCCGGCCAGTGGCCGCCCAGGGCCGTGGCCGTTGCCGTGCCGTGCCGGTGCTGGGCCTCGGGGTCGCCGGGCTGGTTCTGCGTCTCGCCGTCCTGGTTGATGAAGTCCCACTCCTCCAGCACGCGCCCCGTGCCGAAGGCCTGGTGATCCGTGTAGAAGCCCGTGTCCAGCATGAGCACGCGAATGCCCACGCCGCTCAGGCCGGCGTCATGGGCGGCGGGCACGCCCAGCATTTCCAGCTGGTTGAAGGAGGTGCCGTACTGCAGGCGCGCGGCGGCGTCCGGGCGTCCCACCATGCGCGGATCGGGCCGGCGCCGGCCGGTGGCCACCGGGCGCAGCTCCCGCACGAAGGGCAGGGCGCGCAGCTTCTGCAGCTGGGCGGGAGTGGCGGAGACGGAGACCGCGTTGAACCAGCGACTCTGGGTGCGCACGCGGACGCCCGTCTCGCGGATGCTCTTCAGGTAGGAGGCGGAGACGCGGCGATCGGGATCCTCCAGGCGATCCCGCCGGCCCCGCACCTCGCGCCGCCAGCGGGCATGGGGATCGGGCGTGACCCGTTCGACGCCCCGCTGCCCGCCGTGTCCGTTGAGGAAGACCCAGACCGCCTGGCGGCTGGCGGGAGCGGCGGGCCGCGCGGGCTCCTGCAGGCCCGGCCACGTCAGAGCAGACCCGGCGTCCGCGGCCCGGCCGGGCGCGCTTCGGGCGCCGGCCAGCGGAATCGCCAGCAGCACGATCAGGCTGACTGCGCGCAGGATCGGACGCACGGGATTCTCCTGTGTGTGGGAAAGGGCGGGAGCCCTGCTCCGTTGGTAACTTGGCATTTGAAGCCACAACAAGCAGCGGAGACGGCATGAGCCAGCAACCCGACATCCTGGCCCTCTGGCCCGAATTGGACTGGATTGAAAACGACGCCCTGCGGGCCGCCACCGCCCGGGCCTGGGAGCTGGCGCTGGAGCGCAGCCCGCTCAGCGGTGCGGACCTGCAGCGCATCCCCTTCACCCTGTTGCACGCCACGTCCGTGACCTTCATGGCGCACAAGCGCTGCGTCGTGCACATCGCCCGGGAGTCCGCGCGCGCCATGCAGGCCTTCATGGGCGACCAACTGCCCATCGACCTGGACGTGGTGGTGGCGGGGGCCATCCTGGCGGACGTGGGCAAGCTGCTCGAGTATGAGCCGGATCCGGCGGGGGGCAGCCGCCAGAGCGCCCGGGGCAAGTACCTGCGGCATCCTTTCACGGGCGTGGCCCTGTGCATGGAGGCCGGCGTGCCGGACGCGGTCTCGCACATCGTGGCCACCCATGCGGCGGAGGGGAATCTGGTGACCCGCAGCGTGGAGGCCTACATCGTGCACCACGCGGACTTCATGAGCTACGATCCGGTGGCCAAACGCCTGCAGGTGTAGGCGTCCCGGTAGTTCGACAACCGCTTTCGAAGAGCGTCACGGGCCGGCAAGTTGTCCTGCCCCGCGACGGGGTGCGGCACCTTTCCACTTGCGGGTGGTGAAACTTCGGGAACCCGTCCCGACGGATTCCCGTTTGGCCGCGCGGCCCCCGGAACCTCCCTTCTAGGGGCGGGCGGGGGGTAAGTGGGAGGGCGCGTCAGTTCAATTTTCGGAACTCCCGCGACGTTTCCTGCCCAGCCCTCTCTCAGCGGCCGAGGTCCTCAATTGTCCACGGCGCCCTGATCGATCCAGTCCCGAATCACGTCAATCTGAAGCGCCGGCAATTGCCCCCCCGCCGGCATGCGCAGCGCCGGATTGCTCTCCTCCAGCCGCGCCACCAGCAGACTGGAATCCGCCGCGCCGGCGACCACCACGGCGCCACTCACCCCGCCGGCCCGCAGGCCCGCCAGACTGCCCAGGTCCAGCCCGCCCGAACTGCCGTCCGCGCCGTGGCAGAGCGTGCAGTTGCCCTGCAGGATGGGCTGCACGTCCCGGGAGAAACTCACATCGCCGTCCACCGGCGTCGTGCCGGGCTCGTCGCCCAGATCCGCGCAGCCGGCCAGTCCACCCAGGCAAAGCAGGGAAAGCAGCAGGCCCCCACGCGGGCTCATTCGACCACCGCCCACAGATCCACCGTGACCTGCATCTGCTCGGCGACTTTCATGAACAGGAACTCGGGGCGCGGAATCCCGTGCTCGGCCAACCCCACGTCATAGCGACAGACCACGTGCAGCACGGGCCCCCTGGCCTTGGCCGGCGTCTGGGAACCGTCGGGAAACCAGGTCACGTCCACGGGCAGTGTGCGCGGGCGCGTGACGCCGTGCAGCGAGTACTCTCCTGAGGCCGTCACGCGCGTAGTCTTGCCCGGCGCCAGGGCCGCCACTGGCACGCTCAGGCTGCGCAATTCGAAGCGCGTGAGCGGGTACTTGTCGGTGTGCAGGTGGTTTTCCCGCATGTGTTTGTTCCGCAGGGACATACCGGTGTCCAGACTCTTCAGCTCCACCTGGAACCAGGCGGACGAGCCCTGCCCCAGCGCCTCGGGATCCACCGTCAGCTGCCCGCTCACCTGGCGCGTCTTGCCGTCGAAGGATTCCACCGTGGCTTCCGAGTGGAAGGTGACCTGGTTCCAGGCCTTGCCCGGCTGGATCACGAAAGTGCGGGCCGCGGCCACCGCGCCCTGGCTCAAGGCCAGCAGCAGGGCCAGCGGAATCAGAATGCGTCGCATCGTTCTCTCCCTACAGGAATAGATAGAGTTGCAGGTCCGCCTGCAGCCAGTCGTCCGCGGCGCTCTGCTCCTCGTGCCGCAACCAGCTGAGCGCCGGCTGCAGGGCCACGCCCGGCACAGGAATCCAGTCCAGGCCCGCTCGCTGCCGCAAATCGAGGCCCGTCTTCAGGTCCAGATCGGGATCATAGAAGTCGTGGACGTAAAGCAGATCCAGGCCCGGGCGCAGTTTCCAGGCCCACTCCTGGGAGAAGGCCAGTCCCGCCACGTCCGCACTCTCGAAGCGGTTGAGTTCGGCCGTCCAGGTGAGCGGACCCCGGGAGAACCCGGCCAGCAGGCCCGCCAGCGTGCGGGAAGGCGCCGGCGCGTGGTCGCTGACCCGGGCGTTGGCGCCCAGGCTGAGCGCGCCGCCCAGCGCCTCGTGCTGCCAGAGCACGCGGAGGGTCAGGGCCTTGCCCGGGTCGCCGTCCAGCGGCCCCGCGTTGTCGTTGCCCACGGCCAGCGCGAGGCTGTAGTGGTCCGGATGCAGCTCCACCTCGACGCCCGTGTCCAGCTGGCCCGCGCCGTAGCCCAGCGCGCGGCGCGCGGCCGTCTCGTGGTCCACCCAGTTCCAGCCGTAGTTGGGCAGGAAGCGGCCGGCCTTGACGCTGCCGTGCCAGGGCAGGACGCTCAGCAGGCCGTAACCTTCTCCTGTCCCGTTCAGGCTCTTCTCCAGGACCACGCGGACCTTCTCGTGCAGCTTCAGGCCCAGGTAGATGTCACCCTGCATCAGAAAGAAGCTGCTCCGTTCATGCTTGGCCAGGGCGGTGGCCGGGTCACTGGACTGGGATTCCTGCAGGAACATGCCGCGGAAGTCCAGCCCGATCTCCACCCGCTTGCTCAGGGCCGGGCTGAGCTCCTCCAGCTGCTCCTGGGCCAGCCCCTTGGCGGCCAGCTCCGTGCCGGTGAAGAACTGGCTGCCGTAGCTCGTGCGCAGCCCGCCGCCCGCCGGGTTCACGTGGCAGAGGTGACAGCTCTGGCCGTACTGGGCGGCGAAACGCGGCAGGGCCCACGCCGATCCGGCCCCCGCCAGCAGGCCCAGCCCCAAAATCCACGAAAAAACCGTTCGCATGCGCCCTCCTGGTTGCCGTCCCCGTCCGCTCCGCAACTTGCTGATTTTTTGTTCGTCAGTCCAAACACTTTTTGCCTCACAATCTGTTCATTTTGTCACAATGGATCTCGGGAAAATCACAATTTTCTGATCAGTCAAGCCGAAAATTGTACCATCGCAACTTTGCTTGTGATTATTTTGCCAACTTTAGTTTTATGAACAAGCGATCAACAATCACTGAGCTTCGTGATTATTCGTGATAAGCCGATCAATTGCCTTCTCATTCCGAAAATTTTGCTCTCACTCGTGTTAAAATCTTGATGTTTGTTCTTGCGACTTCCCTTTCCGCGGCTATATTCCTGCCGCTTCACACGGGAGGGACCCATGTCGGAACCCCTGCGCATCGGCATCTATTTTTGCTGGAAGGGCACCGCCCCGGCGGAATGCCTGAACCTGTCGGCGGTGGCAACCTATGTCGCCGGCCTGCCGGGAGTCTGCCGGGTCCAGGACCTGGGAAGCCGGCCCAACCCGGATCCCCACTTCTGGTCCCAGGAAATCCGCCGGCAGCGGCTGAACCGGCTGGTCCTGGCCGGGGATTCCCCCGGCTTCTTCAAACCCACCTTCAGCACGGCCATGCGTCAGGCGGGGGGCGACCCGACCGAAGTCCGGCTGGCCTCCTTCCGCGAGCACGGCGCCACCCAGGGCGAAGGCACGGAGCGGGCCAAAGCCGTCACGGCCTGCGCCGTGCTGGGGGTTCCCTACGGCCTGGCCGCGGTGCCCCAGAGCACGACCGTGCATCCGGACACGCTGGTGATCGGGGGCGGGGTCGCCGGCATCCAGGTGGCGCTGGAAATCGCCGACGCCGGCAACAAGGTGATCCTGGTGGAGCGCAGCGGGACCATCGGCGGGCACATGGCCATGTTCGACAAAACCTTCCCCACGCTGGATTGCGCGGCCTGCATCCTCACGCCCAAAATGGTCTCCGTGGGCCAGCACGAGAACATCTCCCTCTGGACCCTGGCCGAGCTGGAATCCGTCGGTGGCCGGCCGGGCGCCTGGACGGTCAAGATTCGGCGCAAGGCCCGCTACGTGGACATCGAGGCCTGCGTCTCCTGCCACGCCTGCGAGGAGGTCTGCCCCGTGCAGGTCGACAGCGAGTTCGACAGCGGCATCTCCAAGCGCAAGGCCGTCTACCTGCCCTTCCCCCAGGCCGTGCCCAACGCCTACATCATCGACGCCGAGCACTGCACGCGTCTGCTCAGCGGCGGAACCAAGTGCGGCGCCTGCCTGAAGAAGTGCCTGAAGGAAGCCATCCACTTCGACGAGGAAGACCAGCTGACGGAGCTGGAAGTGGGCAACATCGTGGTGGCCACGGGCTACGACGTCTTCGACGCGGGGCGGATGGAGCGCTACGGCTACGGGATCCTGCCCAACGTCCTCACGGCGCTAGAGTTCGAGCGCCTGACCAACGCCGCCGGCCCCACGGGCGGACGGATCGTGCTCAAGTCGCTCAAGCTCAACAAGCGCAGCAAGCAGGAAGAGTGGGTCTTCGACCCGGAGGGCGAGTCCCCCGGCAGCGTGGCCATCATCCATTGCGTGGGCTCCCGCGACCACAACTACAACCCCTACTGCTCGCGCGTCTGCTGCATGTACTCGCTCAAGTTCGCCCACCTGGTGAAGGAGAAGCTGCCCGAGGCGCGGGTCTACGAGTACTACATCGACATGCGCACTTTCGGCAAGGGCTACGAGCAGTTCTTCGAACGCATCAAGGACGAAGGCGTCTTCGTGGTGCGCGGGCGCTCGGCCAAGGTGGGCACCCAGGACGGCCGCATGATCATCAAGGGCGAGGACATGCTCAGCGACCACATGCTGGAGTTCCCCGTGGACATGGTCCTGCTGGCCGTGGGAATGGAATCCGCCGCCGGCACCGGGGAGCTGGCCGCCTGCCTGGGCATCCGCCGGGACGAGGACGGCTGGTTCCGCGAATTGGACTACAACATCGATCCCACCGGCACCGAGCGCGGCGGCGTCTACATGGCGGGCGCCTGCCAGGGACCCAAGGACATTCCCGACACCGTGGCCCAGGCCTCCGCCGTGGCGGCGCGCGTGTTGCGCAGCATCGTCAGCGGCTGCGGGCGGGAAAGCCGTGACACACTGCCGCTGGCAGAGATCGAGGCCCGGGCCCGCGCCCTGGCCGGCGTCAGCTAGACTCAGGCACGACGGGAGGGCGAATGGCGGTCCTGTCGAATCCCCGGTTGATCGGCGAACTGGAGAAGTACGGCGCTGAACACGTGGTGAAGTGCTACCACTGCGGCAATTGCAGCGCCACCTGTCCTTTCTCCCGCGAGCCCTTCCTCTTTCCGCGAAAATCCATGCGCTACCTGCAGATGGGCCTGGAGGAGAAGCTCAAGGGCAACCTGGAGCCCTGGCTCTGCTACTACTGCGGCGAGTGCAGCGAGCAGTGCCCGCGCGAGGCCGAGCCCGGCGAGACCATGATGAGCATGCGCCGCTGGCTGACCGCCCAGTACGATTTCACCGGCATCTCGCGGCTCTTCTACCAGTCCTGGCAGCTGGAGGTGCTGGCCCTGCTGCTGGTGGCCGCGCTCACCGGGCTGGGCTTCTGGCTCTACGGCACGACCCACGGCAGCCTGGCCATCTACGACGGACCGGGAGCCTTCCTGCCCGCCTCCGCCGTCCACGTCTTCGACTGGGCCATGGCCGGGTTGCTGGCCGGACTGCTGGCCGTGAACTGCGCGCGCATGTGGTGGTTCACCCTGGGCCGGGAACAGGGAATGCGCGTGCCCCTGGGCGCCTACCTGCGGCACCTCTGGCTACTGCCCGTGCACTTCCTGACGCAGAAGCGCTACCGCGAGTGCGAACGCAAGCGGCCCTGGGCCATCCACCTGGCCCTGATGCTCAGCTACCTGACCATGCTCGTGCTGATCATGTTCTTCCTCGAGGACATGCAGCGCGGCCCGGGCATTTCCTGGAGCGTGCACGTCCTGGGCTACCTGGCCTCCCTGGGGCTGGTGGCCACCGCCGTCTATGCGCTGCGCGGCCGCCTGCTGCGCCGGGAGACGCACTACAAGTACTCGCACGAGACGGACTGGATCTTCCTGATCCTGCTGCTCTACGTGGCCCTGACCGGCGTGGCCCAGCACGTCCTGCACCGGCTGGGGTTGCCGCTGGAGGCGAATCTGCTCTACCTGGCCCACCTGATGGGCGTGGTGCCCATGCTGGTGCTGGAGGTGCCCTTCAGCAAGTGGGCCCACCTGGCCTACCGGCCACTGGGCATGTACTTCTCCTGCCTGCAGGCCGAGGCGCTGCGCGCCCGCGCGCCCGCCGGGGCGGGCCAACCGGTTGCGCACAACGTGTGAGGAGGCGCCGATGAGCTGCCGGATCGGGGTCTACGTCTGCAATTGCGGCACGAACATCGCCAAGGTGGTGGACTGCGAAGAGGTCGCCCGGGCCGTGGGCGCGCTGCCCAACGTGGCCGTGGTGCGCTCCTACAAGTACAACTGCTCCAACCCGGGCCAGGAGATGATCGTCCAGGACATCCGCGACCTCGGCCTGGACCGCGTGGTGGTGGCGGCCTGCAGCCCGCGCATGCACGAGCCCACCTTCCGCCGGGCCCTCTCCACGGCGGGCCTCAATCCCTACTTCCTGGAGATGGCCAACATCCGCGAGCAGTGCAGCTGGGTCCACGACGACCCGCGCCTGGCCACGGACAAGGCCATCGCCCTCACCCGGGCCGCCGTGCTGCGCGTGGCCCTGCACGAGCCGCTGGAGAAGCGCTACGTGGACATGAACCCCTCCACCCTCGTGCTGGGCGGCGGGATCGCCGGGCTCACCGCCGCCCTGGAGTTGGCCATGGCCGGGCAGCCCGTCATCCTGGTGGAGCGCGAGGGGCAACTGGGCGGCAACATGGCCCGCACGGACCTGACCGCGCCCTTTCTCGACTCCGCGCGCGACCTCCTGCAGGACCGCATCAGCCGCGTGACCGGCAATCCCCACGTGACCGTCCTGCTCGACTCGGAGCTGATGGAGCTGCAGGGCTTCGTGGGCAATTTCATCGCCCGGGTGGCCGCGCGGGGCGACGACAGCCCGGGTGCCGGCCGCAGCTATCCCGTGGGCAGCGTCGTGGTCTGCACGGGCTACCAGCCCTTCGACGCCGCGCGCATCGCCTCCTTCGGCTACGGACGCCTGCCGGACGTGATCACGTCCTTCGACCTGGAGCACATGCTCAAGGAGGGCCGCGTGCTGACCAAGGCGGGCCGGCCCCCGCGCTACGCGGCCATCATCCACTGCGTGGGCAGCCGCTCCGAGACCTGGCACCCCTACTGCTCGCGGGTCTGTTGCATGACGGCGCTCAAGTACGGCCACGAGATCCGCGCCACCAACCCGGACTGCTTCATCTACGACCTCTACATCGACATGCACGCCTTCGGCAAGGGCATGGAGGACTTCTACCGCCGCAGCGCGGAACTCAAGACCATCTTCCTCTTGCACGAGAAAAACTCCGTGCCCGAGATCCTGCCGGCGGAGCCCGGTCAGGACTTCGGCATGCGCATCCAGGCCAAGGACCTGCTTTGTGGTGAGCTCGTCGAGATTCCCGCCGACTTGGTGGTCTTGATGGTGGGCATGGAGGCCCGCCGGGACGCCGGCCGGGTGGCCCACGTGGTCAACATCAGCCAGGACAAGGACGGCTGGTTCATCGAGAGCCACCCGAAACTGGATCCCGTGGCCACCACCACCGACGGCGTGTTCATCGCCGGCACCTGCTCGTCGCCCAAGGACATCCCGGACAGCGTGGCCCAGGCCCGCGCCGCCGTGGCGCGCATCCTGGCCAAGATCAGCCGCGGACAGATCGAGGTGGACGCGGTCTTCGCCGAGGTGGACGACGGCCACTGCTCGGGCTGCCGGGTCTGCAACGAACTCTGTCCCTACGCGGCCATCGAGTACGACGAGGAGCGCCGGCGCAGCCACGTGATCAGCGCCCTCTGCAAGGCCTGCGGCACCTGCGTGGCGGCCTGCCCGTCCGGCGCCATCAAGGGCCGGCATTTCACCGACGCGCAGATCTGCGCCCAGATCGAGGGGGTGCTCTGATGGCCTTTGAACCGAAGATCGTCGGTTTCCTCTGCAACTGGTGCTCCTACACGGGGGCCGATCTGGCGGGCACCAGCCGGGTGAAGTACCCGCCCAACGTGCGGGCCATCCGCGTGATGTGCTCGGCCCGCGTGGATCCAACCTTCGTGGTGAAGGCCTTTCGCGAGGGCGCCGACGGCGTGCTGATCTGCGGCTGCCACCCCGGCGACTGCCATTACAGCGAGGGCAACTACAAGACCATGCGCCGCGTCCCGCTGCTCAAGCGCCTGCTGGCGGACTACGGCATCGAGCCGGAGCGCGTGCGGTTGGAGTGGGTCAGCGCCAGCGAGGGCCAGCGTTTCGCGGAGGTGGTGGGCGAGATCACCGAGGCCGTGCGCCGGTTGGGACCCTGCCGGATCAAGCACAACCTCGAGACGGACCTGGCGGAGCGCTGAACGCGGACGGAAGCGGCGAGGGGAGGTACGGCATGGCGGAGCGGAAACTGCAGATCGCCATCTACTGGGGCGCGGGTTGCGGCGGCTGTGACGTGGCCATCCTGGACACGAACGAGTTCATCCTCGACGTGGCGGCCCTGGCGGATATCCGGCTCTGGCCCATCGCCACGGACGGCAAGTACGCCGACATCGAGGCCCTGGCGGACGGCGAGCTGGATCTCACGCTGTTCAACGGCGCCGTGCGCAACAGCGAGAACGAGCACGTGGCCCGCCTGCTGCG
Organism: Candidatus Delongbacteria bacterium; assembly: GCA_041675285.1. Taxonomy (NCBI): domain Bacteria; phylum Candidatus Delongiibacteriota; species Candidatus Delongbacteria bacterium. The sequence continues at coordinate 168,888 of JBAYTZ010000007.1, read as the reverse complement.
CGCCAAGAGCCAGCTCATGGTGGCCTTCGGCTCCTGCGCGCACCTGGGCGGCATCCCGGGCCTGGCCAACCTCTCCAGCAAGCGCGAGATCTTCGAGCGCGCCTACCTGGACAACCCGAGCATCGAGGCGGGCAGCACGGCCCAACCCCAACCCCGCAGCCAGGTGGCGGCCGGCGAGCTGGAGATCCCCGTTTTCTACCAGCGGGTCTATCGCCTCGCCGACATCGTCGAGGTGGACTACACCGTGCCCGGCTGCCCGCCTGCGCCGGACCAGATCAAGGCCGTCCTGCTGGCCGTGGCCCAGGGCGCGCTGCCGCCGCGCGGCGCCGTGGTGGGGGCCAGCGAGCGCTGCGTCTGCGATGACTGTCCGCGGGTGAAGAAGGAGAAGAAAGTGCGGGCCTTCCACCGGCCCTGGCAGATCCTCCAGGACCAGGAGTTGTGCCTGCTGGAGCAGGGCATCCTCTGCGCCGGCTCGGCCACGCGCTCAGGCTGCGGCGTGCGCTGCCCCAACAGCGGCATGCCCTGCCGGGGCTGCTACGGCCCGGCCCCCAACGTCAGCGACCAGGGAGCGAAACTGGTCAGCGCGCTGGCCTCGATCATCGACAGCCGCGACCCCGAGGAGATCGAGCGCATCCTGGACGGCGTGCCGGACATCATGGGCTACGCCTACCGCTTCGGCCTGCCCGGTTCGACCCTGCAGAGGAGCCACGCGCATGCCTAGGACCATCACCATCGATCCCATCACGCGCCTGGAAGGCCACGGCAAGGTGGCCATCTTCCTCGACGACGAGGGCCGGGTGCGCGACAGCTACTTCCAGATCCCCGAGTTGCGCGGCTTCGAGCGCTTCGTGGTGGGCCGGCCCATCGAGGAGCTGCCGCGCATCGTCACCCGGATCTGCGGCGTCTGCCCGGCCAGCCACCACATGGCCAGCGCCAAGGCCGTGGACGGCTGCTTCGGCGGGGAGATCGCCCCGCTGGCCCACAAGCTCCGCGACATGTACTACCACGCCCACTTCATGCACAGCCACATCGCCCACTTCTACGCCCTGGCGGCGCCGGACTTCGTCTGCGGGCCGGACAGCGACCCGGCCACGCGCAACATCCTGGGCGTGGTGGCGAAAGTGGGGCTGGAGATCGGCGGAGCGGTGATCAAAGCCCGGGCCATGGCCCAGCGCATCCAGACCATCCTGGGCGGCCGCTCCACGCATCTGGTCTGGTGTCTGCCTGGCGGCGTCTCCAAGGGCCTGAGCGCGCCTGAACTGGAGGAAATCCGGCCGCTGGTGCGCGAGCTGCGCGAGTTCGCGGCGTTCTCCCTGCAGCTCTTCCGCGACGTGGTGCTGGGCAACCCGGCCTACGTCGACTTGATCCTCAACGGCCCCTACAACCTGCGCGTGCAGCAGATGGGACTGGTGGACGAGCACGACGCCGTCACTTTCTACCAGGGCCACGTGCGGGTGGTGGACTGCGAAGGCGCGGAGATCTGCCGCTACGCGCCGGAGGACTACGCCCGGCACGTGGCCGAGCACGTGGAGTCCTGGAGCTACCTCAAGTTCCCCTACCTCAAACAGCGCGGCTGGCAGGGTTTCGTGGAGGGCGTGGACAGCAGCATCTACTGCGCCACCCCCCTCTCACGCCTCAACGTGGCCGAACGCATGGCCACGCCCGGCGCGCAGGAGGCCTACGAGGAGATGTTCTCCGTGCTGGGCGCCAAGCCCTGTCTGGCGCTGATGGCCCAGCACTGGGCGCGGCTGGTGGAGATGGTCCAGAACGCCGAGATGCTCCAGCGCCACTGCGACGACCCGGAGATCACCAGCCCGGAGTTCCGCGTGATCCCGCAGCGGATCACGGGCGAGGGCGTGGGCATCGTGGAGGCCATGCGGGGCACGCTGACCCACCACTACACGTGCGACGAGCAGGGCATCTGCACCTCGGCCAACCTGATCGTCGGCACCACCAACAACAACGCGGCGATCCAGATGACCGTGAAGAAGGCCGCCGAGGCCTTCATCCAGCCCGGCCAGGAGCCGACCCAGGGGATCCTCAACCGGCTGGAGATGGGCTTCCGGGCCTTCGACCCGTGTTACAGCTGCGCCACGCACACCCTGCCCGGCCAGATGCCGCTGGAGGTGACGGTCTGGCAGGGCGGCAGCGTGCTGCGGGAGTTCCGTCGCAACGTGGACTGAAAGGCGGTCGGCCGTGAAGACCCTGCTGCTGGGCCTGGGCAATCCCTTCGTGCGCGACGACGCCGTGGGCATCCGGCTGGCCCGGGCGGCCCGCCGCGAGCTGGGCGACCGGCCGGAGCTGGACTGGCGGCCCGAATGCTCCACCGGGGGCCTGGATCTGCTACCACTGCTGGAGGGCTACGACCGCCTGCTGGTCTTCGACGCCATCCGCACCCGGGGCGGCCGGCCCGGCGACTGGTACCGCTTCACGGCCCGGGAGCTGCGGGAAACCCGCCATCTGGACAGCGTGCACGACGTCAACTTCGCCACGGCCCTGGAACTGGGACGCCGGCTGGGCATGGTCCTCCCGCCCGACGGGGAGATCCACATCCTGGCCGTGGAAATTCTGGCCAACGACGAGTTCGGTCAGGAATTCTCGCCACTCCTGGAACAGGCCTGGCCCGGGCTGCAGCGCGAGGTGCTGGCGGAGGTCCGCCGTCTGCTGGAGGCGGAGACAGATCCGGCCGACTGCCCGGCAGCCCAGCGGTCAGAGTCCGGCCATGCATGAGCTGGCCGTGGCGGCGGAAGTGCTGGAGCTGGCCCAGCGCGTGCTGGACCGTGAAGGCGCTCGGCACGTGCGGGTGATCCGCCTGCGCGTGGGTGTGGCCAGCTGCCTGGCGCCGGACTCGCTGGCTTTCGGCTTCGAGGCCCTGGCGGCGGGAACGGCGGCCGCGGGCTGCCGGTTGGAGTTCCAGCGTCCGCCCGCGCCGGTGCGCTGCCCGGCTTGCGGCTGGAACGGTGAACTGGAGAGCCTGGACGAGCTGGCCTGCGCGATCTGCGGACAGGGCCCGCTGACGCTGCTGGGCGGCCGCGACCTGCGGGTCGTCTCAATGGATGTGGAGTAGCCATGCACCTGGTGCACGTGGAACACAAGCTGCGCGAGCACGTGGACGAGGCCGGCGGCCGCAACCGGGAGGAATTCCGGGCCGCGCGCCTGCACGTCATCAACCTGATGAGCGCGCCGGGGGCGGGCAAGACCAGCCTGCTCGAACGCACGCTGGAGCGCGCCGCTGGTCGCTGGCGCCTGGCCGTGATCGAGGGGGATATCCAGGGCGACGCCGATGCCGACCGGCTGGCCCGGTTCGGCGTGCCCGTGCGCCAGATCCACACCCACGGCGCCTGCCACCTGGATCCCGACCAGGTGGCCGTGGCGGCCACCACCTTGAACCTGGCGGAGCTCGACATCCTGTTCATCGAGAACGTGGGCAATCTGGTCTGCCCCGCCGAGTTCGACCTGGGAGAGGAGGATCGCGTGATGCTGCTCTCCGTGCCCGAGGGCCACGACAAACCGGCCAAGTACCCGCTGATGTTCTCCACCGCCGATCTGCTGCTGCTCAACAAGTGGGACCTGCTTCCCATGACGGACTTCGATCCCGCCGAGGCCCGCCGGGCGGCCATGGCCCTCAACCCGGGCCTGGAGACGCTGGAGATCAGCTGCCGGGACGGCCGGGGGCTGGACGACTGGCTGGACTGGCTGGAGCGGCGCCATCGGCACAGCCTCGAACACTGGAACGGCCACGCCCATTCCCACGCGGAGCTGTAGGATGTGCCTCGCCGTGCCCATGCGGCTGGAACGCTGCAACGGACTGCTGGGGATCGCCGCGCTGAACGGCGTGACCCGCGAGCTGCGACTGGACCTGGTGGAGGCCCGGGAGGGCGACTGGGTGCTGGTGCACGCGGGCTACGCCATCCAGGTGCTGGACGAGGCCGCCGCCGCGGAGACCTGGGCCCTGCTGCGTGAACTGGAATCCGGCGCCGGACAGCCCGACCCAGCCGCCCCATGAGCGCGCCCGCCGGGCCCTTTCGTGATCCACACGCCGTCCAGACCGTCCTGCGGGCGCTGCACGCGCTGCCCGCCCCCCCGCGCCAGCTGAGTTTCATGCACGTCTGCGGCACCCACGAGCAAGCGCTGGGCCGTTGGGGTCTGCGCCGCCTGCTGCCGGACTGGCTGCGGCTGGTGGCCGGTCCCGGCTGTCCGGTCTGCGTCTGTCCCGCGCTGGAGATCGCCGCCGCGGCCCGGCTCTGCCTGGAGGGGGGCGCCTGGCTGGCCAGTTTCGGCGACATGCTGCGCGTCCCGGGCGCGGGCACGCTGGAAGAGGCCCGGGCGCGGGGTGGCCGCGTCCAGACCGTGCTGGGCGTGAGTCAGGCCCTGGAGCTGGCGCGCCGGGAGCCCGCCACGCCCGTGGTCTTTTTCGCCGTGGGCTTCGAGACCACCGCCTGCACCACGGCCGCCGCGCTGCTGGACTCGCCTCCGGACAATTTCAGCGTGCTCTGCGCCCAGCGCCTGATTCCGCCCGCGCTCGGCGCCCTGCGCGCCCGGCCGGAGCTCAATGTGGACGGTTTCCTGCTCCCGGGCCACGTGTTGGCCGTGACGGGCTGGGAGGACTACGAAACCTGCCTGGCCGGCCTGCCCGCCGCCGTGGCGGGCTTCGAACCCCTGGACCTGCTGCTGGGCCTGCACAGCCTGGCGCTCCAGGCGCTGGAGCGGGCTCCCCGGCTGGACAACCTCTACCCGCGGGCCGTGCGACGCGTGGGAAATCCTCGGGCCCGGGCCGCCCTGACGCGGGTCTTCCAGCCGGTGGACGCGGACTGGCGCGGACTGGGCCCGATCCCCGTCTCGGGGCTGGAGCTGCGCGCCGAGTTCGCCGCCTGGAACGCGCGCGAACGCTTCCGGCCCCTGCTGGAGAATCTGGCCGGGCGCTTCCCCAGCCTGGACGCGGAGCTGCCCGGCTGTCGCTGCGCTGAGGTGATGGTGGGCGCCTGCGACCCGCCGGACTGTCCGCTCTTCGGCGGGGCGTGCACGCCTGACGCTCCGCGCGGCGCCTGCATGATGGGTTCCGAGGGCGCCTGCCGCGTCCGTCACACCTGGCGCGAGGTCTGAGTTGCGGGGAGGATCCATGTCGGAGAGTGAGTGTGTCACGCTGGGCCACGGCGCCGGCGGTCGGCTGACCCGGCGGCTGGTGGAGGAGATCCTGCTGCCGGCCTACGGCAATCCCTGGCTGGCCCCGCTGGGGGACTCGGCCCTGCTCGAGCCGGTCGGCCGGCTGGCCTTCACCAGCGACGGCTACGTGGTCACGCCGCGCTTCTTCCCAGGCGGGGACATCGGCAGCCTGGCAGTCAACGGCACGGTCAACGATCTGGCCGTGGCCGGCGCCACGCCGCTCTACCTCAGCCTGGCCTTGATCCTCGAGGAGGGCCTGCCCCTGGACGAGCTGCGCCGGGTCGCGGCGTCCGTGGGCGTGGCCGCGCGACGGGCGGGCGTGACCGTGGTCACCGGTGACACAAAGGTGGTGGAGCACGGCCAGGGCGACGGACTCTATCTGGTGAGCAGCGGCATCGGCCGGCTGCGTCCGAACCATCCGCGGGCCGATCGCGGTCCCGCAGCCGGAGACGCCATTCTGGTGAGCGGGCCGGTGGGCGACCACGGCGCCGTGATCCTCTCCCTAAGGCGCGGGATTGAGTTGGAGAGTCCCCTGCACAGCGATTGCGCGCCCGTCACGCCGCTGGTGGACGCCCTGTTCGCCGCCGGCGTGGCGCCGCTCTTCCTGCGGGACCCCACCCGGGGCGGCCTGGGAGGCGTGCTCAGCGACCTGGCGGGTGAGGAACAGGCCCGGCCGGCCTATGGCGTGGAGGTGGAGGAGGCGCGGATCCCGTTGCACGCCGCCACTGCGGCCATCTGCGAGATCACGGGGGTGGACCCGCTGCTGCTGGCCTGCGAGGGCCGAGTGGTGGTCGTGGTGGAGGCCGCCGACATCCCGCGGGCCCTGGCGGCCTGGCGCGCCCTGCCGGCGGGGGCCGGCGCGGAATGCGTCGGCCGGCTGACGACGGAGCATCCCGGCCAGGTGGTGCTGCGCAACGCGCTGGGCGGACGGCGCGCCCTGCTGCGGCCCAGCGCCGATCCGCTGCCGCGGATCTGCTGATGGACCCGGCCGGCCATCCGCCCGCGCGCTGGCGGCTCACCGTGCGCGGCCTGGTGCAGGGAGTGGGCTTCCGGCCCTTCGTGGCGCGGCTCGCCGCCCGGCACGGCCTGGCCGGCACGGTGGACAACGGCCCCGAGGGCGTCGGCATCGTGCTGGAGGGGCCGGTCGCGGCACTGACCGCCTTCGAGCAGGAACTGCGCCCGCTGGCTCCGCCCCTGGCCGTGATCTCCACCCTCAGCCGGGAGCAGGAGGAAGCTGCCGGGCTGCAGGGCTTCCGCATCCTGCCCTCCCGGCACGGCGGCACCGGTCCGACGGCGCTGATCCCACCCGACGTGGCTACCTGCCCGGCCTGTCTGGCCGAGCTGCGCGACCCCGCCGACCGCCGCCACGACTACCCCTTCCTCAATTGCACGAACTGCGGCCCGCGCTACACGCTGGTGGAATCCCTGCCCTACGACCGGCCGGGGACCAGCATGCGCGACTTCGATCTGTGCTCGGATTGCCGCCGGGAGTACGAGGAGCCCACCGACCGCCGCTTCCACGCGCAGCCCACCGCCTGCCCGGCCTGCGGACCTCGCCTGCGCCTGCTGGAGGCCGACGGCCGCGAGTGGCCCGGGGAAGACCCGCTGGGCGAAGCCCTGGCGCGCCTGGGCCAGGGCGCCATCCTGGCGCTCAAGGGGGTGGGCGGCTTCCAGTTGGCCTGCGATGCCCGCTCCGAGACCGTCGTGGAGCGCCTGCGCCAGCGCAAAAACCGGCCCCACAAACCCCTGGCCGTGATGGTCCGCAACCTGGTCTGTGCCGCGGAGCTGGCCCTGCTGACAGAGCGCGAGCGCGAGCTGCTGGCCTCCTGGCGCAGCCCCATCCTGCTCTGCCAGCCGCGCCACCCCTCGCCGCTGGCGGCCGGCGTGCGGGCCGGCAGCGCCTGGCTGGGCCTCTTCCTGCCCTACAGTCCCCTTCACCACCTGCTGCTGGCGGGTCCGCATGACGCGCTGGTGATGACCAGCGGCAACCGCGCGGGGGAGGCCCTGGCCCACGGGAACGCCGAGGCCGTGGACCGTCTGGCGGGGGTGGCCGACGTCTTCCTGGTCCACGACCGGGAGATCGTGGCCCCGCTGGATGACTCCGTCGCCCGGGTAATGCGGGGCCGGCCCGTGCTGCTCCGGCGGGGTCGCGGCTGGGTGCCGCAGCCCGTGCTGCTGGCCCGCCCGGGTCCGTCGGTGCTGGCGCTGGGCGCGGACTTGAAGGGCGCCGGCTGTGTCACGCGCGGCGACCAGGCCTTTCCCGGCGCTTGCCTGGGCGATCTGGCCCAACCGGAGAACCTCCGCGCCCTGGAGGATTCCGTCCGCCACCTGCTGCGCCTACTGGACGCGCGGCCGGCCCTGGTGGCCCACGACCTGCATCCGGACTACCACAGCACGCGGCTGGCCCAGCGGCTGGCCGCGGAGCTGGGGGTCCCGCTACTGGCCGTGCAACACCACCACGCTCACGCGCTCTCCGTGCTGGCCGAGCAGGGCCGGCCGGAGCCGCCGGCGCTGGCGGTCTGTCTGGACGGCACAGGCTATGGGCCGGACGGCACGGTCTGGGGGGGCGAGTTCCTGCTGGTGGAGGGACTGCGCTGGCGGCGGCTGGCTCACCTGCGCCCCCTGCCCCTGCCCGGCGGGGACCGGGCTGCGCGCGAGCCCTGGCGCATGGGTCTGGCCGCCCTGACGGCCGTGCTGGGGAGCTCGGAGGCCACGGCGCTGGCCCCCTGGCGCGGACTACCCTGCTTCCAGGCCGCCCGGCCCGCGCTGCTCAAGGGCGTGCTGGTGGAACTGGCCCAACCGGCGGATCTCCCGCAGTGCAGCAGCGCCGGACGCCTGCTGGACGCCGCCGCCGCCCTGCTGGGTCTCTGCCAGCACATGAGTTTCGAGGGTCAGGCCGCCGCCCGGCTTGAAGATGCCGCCACGGGCGCGTCGGGTGACGGGGGCTATCCCTTCCGCTGGGAAGCGGGTCTGGCCGGGGAATCCCCGACGGAGCAGGCGGGCGTGCTGGATACCCGCCCGCTGTTGGCCGCGCTGCTGGCCGACGTATCACAGGGAGTTTCGGCAACCTGCTGCGCGGCGCGCCTGCACGTCGGGCTGGCGGAGCTGATCCGCCAGGTTGCGCGGGCGGCCCGGGACCGGCACGGCCTGGAGACGGTGCTGCTGTCAGGGGGGGTCTTCCAGAGCCGCCTGCTGACGGAATTGAGCGCCGCGCGGCTGGAAGCGGACGGCTTCCGTGTCCTCGGACAGGCCCAGGTCTCCCCCAACGACGAAGGCATCGCGTTGGGACAGGCCTGGGCCGGTCTGCTCAGTCTGGGCGCCTGAGGCCTCAGTGCAGCGGGGCGCCCGCCGCCAGCCAAGACGCCTTCTCCTCGTCGTTCAGCAGGTAGCGCTCCTGCCAGCGCTCCGGGCTGACCCGGCCGATGGCCTCCACCAGCCGGCGGCGCGTGGACTCGCTCATGCTTAAGCCCAGCAGCTTCTGCACGCGGGCCCGGCTGAACTCCCGGCCGTGACACAACGCCAGCAGGCCCAGCTCGCGCGTGGCCTCGTCCGCCAGCCAGCCCTCCACCTGCTCCTGCACGGCCGGATGCGCACCCAACCACTCCAGCAGGGCCGGATCCGCCGCGACGGCGCCGGCGCGGAACCACTCCAGCGCCAACTCGGGGCCGGGCTCCGGACGCTCGCCGGGGGCGGCGGCCAGCAGAATGGCCAGCAGGCGCTCGCGGGCCTCGCCGCGGGCATCTTTGCGCAGCAGGTCCAGCGCGGCGGCAGGCGACAATTCCCCCCGCTCCAGCAGCAGGGCCCGGGCCTCGGCGCCCAGGATCGGATCCGTGGCCAGCCCGGTCAGGACGCCGCGGAACTCCGGACCCGCGGCGGCGAAGCAAGCCGTGTCGCCGCGCCGGGCCGGATCGCGGAAGGCCGCGGCCAGCAGGCGCAGGCGGGTCGGGGCATCCAACAGGCGGGCCCAGGCAGCCTGCTCGGCTGGCTCCAGCGCCTCGTTTCCGCCCAGCACGCCGCGCGCCAGCAGCGGCAGCGCCGCTTCGGCGGGCAGCTCGTCCCCGGCCAACTGCAACAGCCAGCGCGGATCGCCCGTGCGGCGCCACCAGCGCAGCACGCGCTCGCGCCGACCCTCGGCGGGCAGGGGCAGGTCCTCCAGCAGCCACGCGGCGTGCTGGCCGGACAGGCGGCGCAGCCAGGCCTCCTCGTCGCGCGGCGGTGCCGCCAGGATCAGGGCCGTCCACTCGGCGGCGTCCCTCAGCGGTCCGCCCTGCAGGCGCCGGGCGGCGGCGGCGGCCAGGGCCGGAACCTTCAGGGCGGCCGTCAACAGCGCGCGAGGCAGCGGGAAGCTCATGTCCTCGATCAGTTGACGCCCCACCTGGCGCGTGCCGCCGAACACGGTCTTCAGCAGCGCGGGGTCCTGGACGATGGCGCGCTTCACCCACTCCAGGCCTTCCGGCGACAGCCCGCGTCCCTCGTCCAGGGCCAGCACGGCGGCCAGCTCCGGCGGCCGGTTGAAGACCACGTCCACACCCGACCAGCGGCCGGGACCGCCGGATTTCAGCTCGTATTCCAGGATGTGGCCGGGATTGGCCACGAAGGCGCTGCGCAGCCGGACCAGCACGTCGCGGCCCAGCGGATGGAAGTCCGCCACCCAGGCCGTGCCGTCCTCCTCGATGCGCCGGATGCGTCCGAAGGAGCGGCGCACGGGGGCCGCGGGTCGCTCCGGCGCGGGAGCCGGGCCGTCCCCCGCCTGTCCGGGCTCTTCCGCCTCCGCCACCGGCAGGTCCGCCGCTTGCGGCTCGGCGGCCGGATCCGTTTCCGTCGGCTCCTCCATCGGCTCCGGCAGCGGCTCGGCGCCGGATTCGAAGGCTTCGGGTTCGTGGAATTCGTCCGGGGTCGGGGTCGGGGTGAGTTCGTCGCTCATGAGGTCCTCGCTTGGGTCCTGTGCAGAAGGCCACCCAATATCGCATTCCGCTCCGCCTCCGGCCTCCCCCGCCGGGCGGCTGGGGCGGGCGACCTCGAATGCTACCTTGCCCGCCGAACACAGGAAGGGCCCCATGGACCTCTCTCTCATACAACGCGCCGGCTGCGTGGGCATGGGCGGCGCGGGCTTCCCCACCCACGTCAAGCTGGCCGCCCGGGTGGACACGCTGCTCATCAACGCCGCCGAGTGCGAGCCCCTGCTGCGCAAGGACAACGTGGTGATGCAGCACTTCGCCGAGGGCGTGGCCCAGGGCATCCGGGCCGCCGCGGAATTCACCGGCGCCGGCCGCGTGATCGTCGGCATCAAGGGCAAGAACACGGCCTCCATCGCGGCCATGCGCGCCACCAGCCTGGGTCCGGCGGGCAGCGGGCTCTACGAGGTGGGCATCCTGGGGGACTTCTATCCCGCCGGGGACGAGGTCACGCTGGTCTACGAACTCACCGGCCGCGTGGTGCCGCCCGCCGGGCTGCCCCTGGACGTGGGCGTGGTGGTGCTGAACAACGAGACCGCCCTCACCCTGCACGAGGCCCTGCAGGGCAAACCCGTGACCCACTCCTTCCTCACGGTCTCTGGCGCGGTGCGCCAGCCCATGACCGTACGCGCCCCGCTGGGCACGCCCTTCCGCGACCTGGTGGAGGCTGCCGGCGGCACGAAGCTCAAGGACTGGGTGATCCTCGACGGCGGGCCGATGATGGGCCGCATCGTGGAAGATCCGGCCACGCCCGTGGTCAAGACCAGTTCGGGCGTCATCGTGCTGCCCCGCGACCACCCCTACGTGACACAAGAGCTGCGCAGCCGCGAGGCCAAGCACCGCATCGGCAAATCCGTCTGCGACCAGTGCAGCCTCTGCACGCAGCTCTGCCCGCGCTACCTGCTGGGGCATCCGCTGGAGCCGCACCAGGCCATGCGCCAGCAATTCGTCACCGAGTACCCGGCCCACAGCCGCTGGGGCCAGATCTGCTGCGAATGCGGACTCTGCACGCTCTTCGCCTGCCCGGAGGGCCTCTTCCCCCGCGAGGCCTGCCAGGACAGCAAGCGCAGCCTGGCCGCCCTGGGCGAGCGCTACAACGGGCCGAAAGTGGTCACCCCGCACCCCATGTACGAGCACCGCCGCATCCCCACCAAGAAGCTGCTGGCACGCCTCGGCTTGTCGCGCTTCGAGCACGACGCGCCCTGGACGGTCTGGCCAGGCACGTCCACGCCGCTGCGGCTCCGGCTGCAGCAGCACATCGGCGCGCCGGCCCTGCCGCTGGTGCGCGAGGGCGAGCCCGTCCAGGCCGGGCAGGTCGTGGCCGCGCCACCGGAGGGCAAACTGGGCGTCCCCGTCCACAGCCCGCGCGCCGGCCAGGCGGTCAGCGTCACCCAAGCGGAGATCGTGATCCAATGATGCGCAACCAGAGCAGCCAATTCACCAGCGAACGCCCCGACAACGCCGTCGGAATCATCGAGTTCAGCAGCATCGCCCGCGGCATCGAGGCGGCGGACCACATGCTGAAGACCGCCGAGATCCGCCTGCTGGTCTCACGGACGATCTGCCCGGGCAAGCACATGAGCATGATCGCCGGGGACACGGCGGCCGTGCGCAGCGCCATCGACGCCGCCGCCGAGCTGGGCGAGCGCGAGGTGGTGGACACCTTCATGATCCCCAACCTGCACCCGGACGTGATCCCGGCCGTGGAGGGCACGGTCATGTACGGCCAGATGGAGGCGCTGGGCATCATCGAGAGCTTCTCCGTGGCCAGCCTGATCGAGGCCGCCGATCAGGCCGCCAAAACCGCCCAGGTCAAGCTGCTGGAGATCCGCCTGGCCATGGCCATCGGCGGCAAGGCCTTCGTGACCATGACCGGCCAGGTGGCCGCCGTGCGCGCCGCCGTGGAGGCCGGTGCCGCCAAGGTGGGCGCCAAGGGCCTGCTGGTGAACAAGGTGGTCATCGCCAATCCGCGCCCGGAAGTGATGCGCGACCTGATCTGAGCGAAGCGCGGGTTGGTACGCCAATCCGCGCCCGGACGTGCTGCGCGACTTGTTCCAGACATCCCACCCGCTGAAGGAAGCTCCGCTCCGGCGGAACAAAGTCGCCCGTCCGCTGCTTGAAGGGCCCGTGTTTCGTCCGCTGAGCCGCTGGAAGGCCCGGGGGCGGACACGCCTTCCCAGTTCTCATCCTGCCGAGGTGACACATGCTGCCAACCGATCCGCTGGCCCGGCTGGGCCAGAGTCTCCGTCAATCCGCGACCTTCCGCCTGCTGGGCATCGGCGCGCTCATCCTGCTCCTGCTGATTCCCGCCACTATGTTGGGCGAACTGGTCCGCGAGCGCAGCCAGCGCCGGGACGAGGCGCTGCTGGAGATGCGGGCCAAGTGGGGCGACCGCCAGACCATCATCGGGCCCGCGCTGGCCATCCCCGTGCTGCAGCGGGTGCCGGGGCAGACCGCGGTCACGCGGCGGATCGTCCACCTGCTGCCCAGCGAGCTGAACGTGCAGGGCCAGCTGGCCCCCGAGCGCCGGCGGCGCGGCTTGTTCGAGGCCGTCTTCTACCGGGCCAGTTTGGAGCTGGCGGGCCGCTTCGATCCCGCCGAGCTGGTGCTGCCCGGCGTGGCACCCGAAGACGTGCTGTGGAAGGAAGCCGTGCTGGAGCTGGGAATCTCGGATCTGGGCGGCGTGGCCGAGCGGATCGAGGCCCGCTACAACGGCCAGGACTGTCGCGTGGATCCTGGACTCAGCGGTCCGGGCCTGGCGGCCTCCGGCGTGCGGGCCCTGCTGCCGCCGGGCGGCGCGGGCCAGGACAGCTTCTTGCTCAAGCTCGAACTCAACGGCAGCGAAGAGCTGCTGGTCAGCCCCGTTGGCCGCACCACGCGCCTGACGCTGGGCGCGCCGTGGCCCGATCCCAGTTTCAGCGGCGGCTTCCTGCCCGCCGAGTCGCAGATCGACAAGGCCGGCTTCACGGCCCGCTGGCAGGTGCTGGACCTGAACCGCAACTTTCCCCAGGTGCTACAGGCCCCCAACGCGGAACTGGCCAACGCGGCCTTCGGCGTGCGCCTCTACGACGCCAAGGACGTCTACCAGCAGGCGACGCGCGTGGCCAAGTACGCCGTGCTCTTCCTGGTGTTCACCTTCGCCGCCTTCTTCCTGACGGAGACCACCAGCCGGCGCAGCGTCCATCCCATCCAGTACCTGCTGGTGGGCCTGGCCACGCTGCTCTTCTACCTGCTGCTGCTGGCGCTGGGCGAACACCTCGCGTTCGGTCTGGCCTACCTGCTCGCGGCGGGTTGTATCACGGTCCTGGTGGCCGGCTACTCGCGCGCTGCCGTGGGCGGCACGGGCTTCATGTGGATCGTGGGCGCCCTGCTGGCCACGCTGCACGGCTACCTCTACCTCGTGCTGCAGCTGGAGGACTACGCGCTGCTGATGGGGAGCCTGGGTCTGCTGGCCGTGCTGGCCGCGGCCATGTACTTCACCCGGCGGGTCGACTGGTATGGACAAGGGAATTGAGGTGGACACTTGTTGAACGCGGGGACACAACGGCGGCAGAAAACCCCACAACTCCGTGTCTCTGCGTCTCTGTGTCTCTGTGTTGATGATCTGAGGGGAGCTACCGCCCCAGTTTGTCCCGCAGCAGGTCGGCGTAGGCGCGCGGCTCGGCCGGCACACCGTAGAGGCCCAGGCCGCGGATGATCCGCTCCAACTCCGCCCGGGCCGCGGCGGGCTCTTCGCCCTCGCGCAGCACCAATTCCAATTCCACGAAGGTGCCCAGACCGGCCACGGCGTCCAGGTGCAGGCGCGTGCGGCCCAGCAGCACCAGTTCGCGACCCTTGCGCACGTGCGGACCCAGCCCGTGGACGCGGCTCAGCTCCGCGTGCAGGGCGTCGGGATCGGCCACGGGCGTGCGCTCGTAATCGGAGACGCGGGCGTCACCGGTGTCCTCGCGCAAGTAGCGGATCAGCTCCGCATGGGGCAGGGCCTGGCCGTCCGGCAGGTGGCGGATCTCCCGGCGCAACTTGAGCCGCGTGCCGTCGGCGCAGGTGTAGAACTGGTCGTCCTGGGTGAGACGCCCGTCCAGCTTGCCGCCCAGGGTGCCGGCCCGGCGTTTGACCTCGTCCAGGGCCTGGCAGGGCAGCTTGAGTTCCAGGTTGCGACCCTTCTCGGCCGTGCGCTCCCCATCGAACAGATCGGGGACGGGTGCCGGGACAGGGGTCGCGCCTTTGGTAGGCGCACTTTTCCGGGTCCGGGCCACGGGGGCCACTGCCGTCATGCTCGGTGCATCGTTCTTCATGGGCGGGTTTCCCGTTCCAGTTCCACGCTGCAGGGCCGTCACACCCCGCCGGGCCCGGGCCACGGCGGCCACGGCCAGGCGGTCGCAGCGCTCGTTATCGGCATTTCCAGCATGCCCCCGCACCCAGCGCCAGTCGACTTCGTGAAACTGGGTTTGATCCCAGAGGGCGCGCCAGAGATCCTCGTTCTTCACCGGCTCGCCGGACGAGGTCCGCCAGCCCTTGCGCATCCAGCCGTGGATCCAGCTGGTAATGCCGTTGCGCAGATACTGGCTGTCCGTCCACAGCTCCACGCGGCTGGGCTCCGACAACTCCTCCAGGCCGCGCAGCGCGGCCAGCATCTCCATCCGGTTGTTGGTGGTGGCGGTCTCGCCGCCGCTCAGCTCCAGCTCGCCCTCCGCCGAGCGGATCAGGCAGGCCCAGCCGCCGGGGCCGGGGTTGCCCGAGCAGGCGCCGTCGGTGAACAGGGTCGCGCCGGGCAGCTCAGGCATGGGCCTCCCGCTCCACCTGCAGGAGGAAGCCCTTCAGATAGCCGGTCTCCAGCACCTGGGGCAGTTGCGGATGATCCTGGCCCTGGCCCAGCTGGCCCAGGATGCGCAGGCGGCAGCCCGCCCGCCCGGCCGCCAGGCGCAGCACCTCGCGGAAATTGTCCACGCCCATCTGGTGGCTGCAGGAGCAGGAGGCCAGGAAGCCGCCGTCCTCCACCAGGGCCATGGCCATCCGGTTCAGGTCGATATAGCCCTGCCGACCCTCGGCGAAGTGACGCTTGCTCTTGATGAAGGCCGGCGGATCCACCACCACCAGCCGGTAGCGCCGGCTGTGGCGCAAGAGGCTGCGGATGCCGTCCAGGGCCGGGGCGCAAATGCGCTCGCCGGGCAGATCGGCCAGCTCGTTCAGCTCCAGGTTGCGGGTCACGCGGTCCAGCGCGCTCGCGCTGCGGTCGATGAAGTCCACGCGTGTGGCCCCGGCGCGGGCGGCCTGCAGGCCCCAGCCGCCGTGGTAGCAGCAGATGTCCAGCACGGCTCCGCCCCGGCCCAGCGCCGCGGCGCGGCTCCAGTTCTCCACCTGATCCAGGAAGAGCCCGCCCTTCTGCACGGAGCGGAAATCCAGCTCCAGGCGCAGGCCGTCCAGCTCCACCGGTTGCAGGGCGCTCGCGTCCAGCTCCTCGGCGGGCGTGACGTTCCAGCCCGTGCCGGCGGGCGTCCACCACTCGCGGCTGCGCGGCAATCCTTCCAGCTCGCGGAAGGCCGAGCTCCCGTCGAAGTGCAGGGCGCGTGGCGCGAACAATTCGCCCAGCGCCGCGGCCAGCTCGCCCCGGCGGCGCTCCAGGCCCTGCGTGAGACACTGCACGCTCAGCACGTCGCCATAGCGGTCCACGATCAGCCCGGGCAGGTCGTCGGATTCCGCGAACACGATGCGGCAGGTGTCTCGATCCAGGTGCGCGCGGCGGGCCGCGGCGCGCCGGATGCGCTCGCGGAACCAGTCCACGCTGCCGGGCTCGCCGCCGCCGGGGCCCGTCATGCGCACGGCGATCAGGCTGCCGCGGCTCCAGAAGCCCTGCCCCAGCGGGCGTTCCTTCTGGTCGCGCACTTCCACCAGGTCACCGGGGACGAGGCCCGCGGGCAATTGGGCGATTTCATTGGAGAAGATCCACGGATGGCCGCCGCGCACGCGGCGTTCCATGTCCCGTTTCAGATGCAGGATGGGCACGCTGTCGCTCATTTCAGATAGACCAGCCGGCGCACGTCCACCACTCCCGCCGCCTCCAGGCGCGCCAGGTAGACGCCGCTGGCCAGCTGGCCGGGACGGAAGACGGCGCGGTACTCGCCGGCGCGGCGGAAGGCTTCGTCCAGCAGCACGGCCACGCGCTGGCCGCGGATGTTGTAGACCTCCAGCCGCACGGCGCCGGGTTCGCGCAGGCGGTAGGGAATCACGGTCTCGGGGTTGAAGGGGTTGGGATGGATCCGCCCCAGCTCCGCCGATTTCATGGGTGGCCCGTCGAAGGGGCCGGACGCGGGCGGTGCCGGGTCCACGCGGATGCTGTCCAGGGACCAGCCGTTGCCGTAGTTGCCGTGATACGCGAAGCAGAGGCGCAGTTCGCCGCCCGTGCCCGTCGGCGCCAGTTCGCGCTCCACCCGGGTCCACAGGCCGTGGGGCACCCCGCAGAAACTGACCGTGCCGGGCACGTAGAGCGAGTCCGTCGCCACGTCATCCGACAGCAGTTCGGACCACGGTTCCTCCTGGTCCCCGCTGCGCGTCTGCAGCAGCACGCGGCACATGTCGCCGCCCGCGCCGCCCGCCAGCGTGGAGAATCCCAGGACGGCGCCGCTGGAATAGATCAGCCAGGGTGTGAACAGGCTGTCCGTCTGGATCTGGGCATCGCCCTGCAGATCCGAGTTGACGAACAGGAACTCGCCGCGGGTCAGGCCGGCGGGGTCCGTCTGCAGGCCGGGCGGAACGAAGGTCCCCGCCGGATCGGGAAAGAAGCAGTGGCTGCCCACCGAGCTGCCGTTGGCTTCCGCCACGGCCGAGCTCTGCCAGCCCGGATCCGTGGCCGTGCCCAGGTCCGTGCGCGTCCAGCACTCGAGGTCCGGGAAGGTGGCGTCGAAGTCCGCCACGAAGGGCAGGCCGCGGTCGCAGTCCAGCGGCTCCAGCAGCGCGTCCACGCGCAGGCGGCCGGCGGGGATCCGGGCCCAGCTGTTCTCCAGCGGCCGGTAGGTCCAGGAACAGGCGCCCACGTCCAGCTCCGCGGCCGTCTCGCCGGGGGCGAACCACTCCAACAGCGGGGCCGTGGGCAGCAGCACTTGTGAGACGTGGGAGTAGTCCAGCAGCAGCCAGACCCGCTGGCCCTGGCCGACGCCGATCTCGTTCAGCTGGAAACGGGCCTCCAGCCCGCCCGGGCAGGCGCCTGTCCAGCCCACCGTCTGCAGTGGAGCCAACTCGTCCCACCCGCCGCTGCCGGGCAGGGGCGGCGCCGCGCCCTCCGCCACCACCAGCCGCAGGCGCAGGGAATCCGCCGCGGGCGGCTCGTGATCGAAGCCGCGCACGTGCACGCGCGCGCCCGTGACCACCATGGCGGTGAGACCGTGGGCCTGGGCGGCGGCGCCCAGCTCCACGGGCACGGCCAGCACGCTGCCCGGGGCGATGGGCCAGCCCGGTTGCCAGCTCTGGTCCGCGCGGCCGGTTCCGGCATCCCAGGTCCAGGCCTCGTCCGGCCGCAACCACAGGGATTGCAGCGTCTCGTTGCCCGCCAGATCCCGCGCCCGCAGCTGCAGTTCCTGGGCCAGGCCGTCGGCCAGCAGGAGGGAGGCGGGCAGCCCGGCGCCCCACTCCTCCCAATCCGCGTCGATGCCGGAGCGGCCCAGCCGGCTCAGGCCCAGCTCACCGCCGGGCAGGAGCGGGGACAGCACCCGGACGGTGTCCACGCCGCTCTCCTCGCGGACGCGCACGCGCAGCGGCAGGCTGTTCCGGGAGGGATGGCAGCTCAGCTCGCGCGGCGCGTGCAGGGCCGGTGGGTTCAGGTCCGCCTCCGGCCGCTGGAAGAGCAGCCGGACGTTGAGGTCGCGCTCCAGGGGCTGGAAGTCGGCGGAGAGGGCGGGCACCCGGATCCAGGAGCGGTTGCCCGGCAGGCAGTCGTCGTCCGCCGTGACCCAGACGGGACTCCAGGGCTGGGCGCGCACCAGATCCACCAGCACCGTGTCCAGGCCGTCAAGGGACAGGTCGGCGCCCAGCAGCAGGGTGTCCAGATCCTCCGAGCCGCGCAGGAAGATCTGCGCGCTGTCCAGCAGGGCCTGCCCCGCCGGGTTGCGCACGATCAGCTGCAGCATGGTCATGGTCAGCGAGTCGTGGCGCGAGCCCGCCAGACCCACCAGCAGCCCGTGCAGCGCCCGGCCGTCCGGGACTTCCAGGGCCACGCGGTAGGTCACCTCCGTGCCGGGCAGATCGGGCCAGTACCAGGCCGGCGGGCCGTCCAGCCCCACCTGCAGGAAGGGGCCCTCGTCGGTCTGCCGCGACGGGGTGCCCGGCCGCCCGGCGCCCGGCTCCAGCGGCCGGCCGCTCCACGGCTCCGCCGCCCCCAGGGAGAGGGCCAGGGCCAGGAGGATCGTCGCACACAGGGCCAGGGGTCGCTTCACCGGTAGCATCCTTCCCGTTCGATGTATTCGCCCACGCCGGGCGGCAACAGGTGACGGCAGCGCCGGCCGGCGGCCAGGCGCTGGCGCAGCCAGCTGGCGGACAGCTCCATCCCCGGCCAGCTCAGCGCCCGGTGGGGCACGGCGTCCGGCGGGCAGGTCCAGCCCGGCCGGTTCACCACCAGCAGTTCGGCCAGCTCCAGGATGCGCTCCCAGTTCCGCCACTCGCGGAAGCGGGCCAGCTGGTCGCCGCCGATGAGCAGGGCCAGCGGTCGGGCCAGCTCCGCGTGCAGCTCTTCCAGCGTGTCCACCGTGTAGCTGGGCGCGGGCCGCAGGCCCTCGCGCTCGTCCACCACGAAGTCCGTGTCCGCCGTGGCCAGCCGCAGCATGGCCACGCGCTGCCCGAAGCTGGCGCCGGCCTCATCCCGCAGCGGACTGCGGGCGGCGGGCAGCAGCAGGACGCAGGGCGCCCCGGTCTCCTCCTGGGCGAATTCGGCCAGGGCCAGGTGCCCCGCGTGCACGGGGTCGAAGGTCCCGCCGAAGACGATGATCCGTGACACAGCCGCTCCGGCTACTGCAGGTTGGACAGTTCCTGGCGGACCGCCGCGGCGTGCTCGCCGTCGGGCCAGGTCGCCAGGTATTCCTCCAGCGAGGCGCGGGCGTCGGCCAGCCGCTTCATGCGCAGCTGGGTGATCCCCTTGAAGTAGAGCGCGCGCTCCATCACGTCGGGCTGGTCATACCAGGTCTCCAGCACGTCGTTGAGGTAGAGCAGCGCGGCCGGCCACTGCTCCATCCGCACGTAGAGCTCGGCGCTGCGCAGATCCTTGAGCGCCAGCTTGTGGCGGCAGGCCGAGATGCGCTCCTCGGCCAAGGCGCGGTGGGGGCTGTCGGCGTAGTCGTCCAGCAGACCCTGGTACTCGTCGATGGCGCGGATGGTGTAGGTCTGGTCCAGGGCGTAGTGCGGGGAGAGCTCGAACCAGCAGTCCGCCGTGCGCAGCCGGGCCTCGTCCACCAGCGGGCTGGTGGGATAGCGCGTGATCAGCTCCTGGTAGAGGTCCGCCGCCAGCAGGTACTCGTTCAACTGGTACTGGCACTCGGCCTCCATGTAGCGCACGGAGTCCATCAGCGAGCTGCCGGCGTAGTTCAGGCTCATCCGCGTGAAGCGGTCCAGCGCGTCCACGAAGCGGCCCTTCTCGAAGGAGCGCATGGCCCGCGCCATGACCTGGTCCACGGGATCCAGCTCGCGGGGCTGCTGGCTGCAGGCGATGAAGACCAGCAGGAAGCCCGGCAGCAGCAGGAGGCGGCAGGATTTGAACATCAAACACTCCTCACGAAGATCGTCGGTGAAACAGCAGGGCCAGCAGCAGGGCGCCGGCCAGGATCAGCAGCAGATCCAGCGCCAGACCGGCGGCGCCCCGGGACAGGCTGTCGGCGACCGCCAGACTGTCCGTCGTCGGCAGGGGCGCGCGCAGCAGGCTGTCCGCTTCCCAGGCGGGCACAGCCGCCCGCAAACCTGCAGCGAAGGTAGCAATCCAACCCGCGGCCCGATGCTGGGGATTCAGCGCGGCCATCGCAGCCCGCCCGTCCAGATGTGGTCCGCGCGCCGGGCGGGATCCTGCAGCCAGGCCACGTCGACCTGGAGGCCGCCCAGCGGCAGGTCCAGCGCCCAGCCCAGTCCGCCGCCCACGCAGGGGAAGCCCTGGCTGTCCGTGCCGCGGTTGGGCCAGTAGACGCCGCCCCGCAGGTCCAGCCCCGCGGGCAGGCGGCCTTCCACGCCCAGATGCAGCTCCTGCCGGCCGGCCAGGCTGCTCTCCTGGGTGACGTTGCGCACGTCCAGGGCCAGCAGCGCCGGACCCCGGCGCCCGCCCTCGTCGCGACCCCAGGGATAGCAGGCCAGGCCCACGTTGATGCTGCCGTCGCCCAGCTGGTCCAGGGCGCTGCGGGTCTCCAGGGCGCCCACGGGCTGATAGAGGGCCTGGGCCCCCACGTCCATGATCCGATTGGCGCGGATGACCGCGCCGTAGGCCACGCCCACCCGGCGCCGGTCGTGCCCGGCGTCCAGCAGGCCCGTGGCCGCGACGCCCAGCCGCACGCGCTGATCCAGGGCCAGCGCCACCGTGAGGGAGGGGGTCAATTCGCCCGAGGGCGGCCGGGCCACGTCGTAGCTCCGGGCCAGGGAATCCGTCGCGCCGGGATGCCACTCCGCCGGAGTCAGGGCCAGGCTCAGGTGCCGGCCCCGCCACTCCAGCCGGCGCACGGGCAGCAGGGCGGGCAGCAGCGGTGCCCAGTCCCAGTCGTCCGCCTGCGCCCGCGGCCGGATCCAGGCGGCGGAACCGTCCAGGGCCAGCTTGAAGCCCGGGCGTCGTCCCAGCTGGGCCAGTCCGGCGGGATTGAAGAGGTGGGCGTCGTCCGGCGTGCTGAGCGCGGCGAAACAGCCGCCCAGGGCGCGCACCCGGGCGGGCGCGGCCGGCAGCCAGCGGTCCTCCGCGTGCGCCAAGCCCACGGCCAGCAGCAGGCCCGCTGTAAACAGCAGGCCCGCTGTGAACAGCGCGGCCTTCACCGGGAGCGTCCGGGCCGGATGAACAGCGCCAGCAGCACGGCCCACGAGGCCAGCAGCAGACAGAGTCGGGGCAGCAGGTCGCCGGCGCGGGTGAAGAAGGTCTCCCCCGTAATCAGCGGAATGCGCACTGACAGCGTGCCCAGCTCGCCCTTGGGCAGCTGGCGCACCACGCGGCCGGTCGGGTCCACGGCGGCGCTGTAGCCGTTGTTGCAGGCCCGCACCAGCCAGCGGCCGGTCTCCACGGCGCGCAGGCGGGCGATGGCCAGGTGCTGGTCCAACTCGAGGCTGGTGCCGAACCAGGCGTCGTTGGTCTGGTTGGTGAGCAGCTGCGCGCCGTCCCGCACCATCCGGCGGGCCAGGGAGGCGAAGTTGCCCTCGAAGCAGATGCTCCAGCCGAAGCGCAGGCTGTCCCCGCCGGCGCGCGGCAGGCGGCCGGCCTCTTGGCGCAGGCCCGGGGCGAACTCGGCCTGACCCATGTTGATTTCGCCCAGGCCGGGCAGGAAGCGCTGGCCGGGCACCCGCTCGCCGAAGGGCACCAGCCGCACCTTGTGGTACTGGTCCACGATGCCGGCCTCCGTGATCAGGAAGCTGCCGTTGTAGGGCCGACGATCGGCGGCCAGCCCGGGCTCGTCGTCGTTGGCGCCGGTCAGCAGGGCCAGGTGGTTCTCGCGGCAGAACTCGGCCAGCAGCTCCACCAGTTGCGGACGCCGCCGCAGCTTGGTGGGCACGGCCGTCTCCGGCCAGATCACCAGTTCCGGCCGCGCGCCGGCCTCCAGGGCCTGGCGGGTCAGGTCCAGGTGCTTGAGCACCGTGTCCACCCAGGGGAGTTCCCATTTCTCCTCCGGGTCCACGTCGCCCTGCACGAGCAGCACGGCCAGCTCGCCGCCGCGCTCCTGGGTCCCCAGTTGGGACAGCCGGCCCAGCAGCGGCACCAGCGCCAGCCAGAGCGCCAGCCCCAGCCAGGCGCCGCGCGCGCGCCCGTGGGATCCCAGCAGCCGGTAGAGCAGCGTGGCCCCCAGCACGAGAGCCAGGGTCATGGCGTGCATGCCACCCAGCGCCGCCAGCGGCCGGAGCAGCGGATTGTCCACCTGGGTGGCGCCCAGCAGGGTCCAGGGAAAGCCCATCTCCGTGCCTTCCACCAGCCAGTCCACGCTGACCAGCAGCGGACCGAAGACCCAGAGGGCCGCGGGGCCCAGCCGCCGCAGCAGGCGGAGCAGGATCCAGCCGCAGAGGCCCCAGAGCAGGGAGAGCCAGACCACGGCCCCCGCGGCGCTCAGCCGGGCCAAGAGGGGTGGCGGGTCGGAGTTCAGACCGATCCAGTGGACCACCAGGCTGTGATACACCAGCCCCGCCAGGAAGGCCGCGCCGAAGCCGCCGCCCTCTTCGAAGCGTCGGAACAGGAGGGGCAGCGCCAGGAAAGCCAGGATCCAGGCGGGCGAGGGGGGAAAGGCCAGGGCCGCCAGCAGGCCGCAGGCCAGGGAAGGCCAGTGCCGAAGCCACAGATTGCGGAGGTTCACGCGGCGCCGCCTTCCGGCAGCCCGGCCGGATCCGCCAGGGAATCCAGGTATTCCTGCAGCAGCAGGGCCGCGGCCGTGCGGTCGAGTTCGCCGTCCTGGCGGCTGCGCCGAGTGTCCCGGGCGCCGCGCACGCCGCGCCGGGACTGGTTGACGCGCAGCAGTTCGGCGGCCCGCTGGCTGCTGCCGCCTTCGTCCTGGAAGACGACCTCCAGACCCTCGCGACGCAGCACGTCCGCCAGGTGCAGGATCTCCCCGTCCAGCGTGCCGGGTTCGCCCCGGGCCCGCAGCGGCCGGCCCAACACGATGCGGCTCACGCCCTCGCGCTGCACGAGTTCACGCAGCCGCTGCAGCAGACCCGCGCGCGCCTCCAGGGTCACCAGCGGCCGGGCCAGCCCGACCTGCTCGTCGCCCACGGCCACGCCCACCCGCACGGTCCCGTAATCCAGTCCCAGCACGCGAGCCATCAGGGCGTGGCTCCCGCGGGCGCGTCCAGGCTGTCCGACTCCTCGGCTGGCTCGGCCTCCGGCAGTTCGGCGGAGTCCTCCTGGAAGATCAGGCCCTGCAGCCGGGTCTGATAGTCCCGGTAGCCCGCGCTGTCCGCCGGCTCCTGCTGCCAGATGAAGGTCCAGGCGAAAGCGCCGCGGTTGAAGACGCGCACGTCGTAGAGCAGCACGAGCGTGCTGTCCATCAATGGAAAGGGCTGGATCAGCAGCGTGCGGCCCAAGCCCTCGGCATTCACGGCCTTCACGTCGAAGGTCTCGCCCTCCTCCAGCAGAAGCGGCGTGCCGCCCAGATCCAGTTCCTCGGCCAGATGATCCAGCAGTTCCAGCCGCCGCAAGCGCTTGCGCACGGTCAGGCGGGCCAGATCGGGTTCGTCGCCGCTCAGCAGGTAGAGCGTGGCCTCCCCGTTGGGCCGCACCAGGCTGGTGGCCTGGAAGGCGGCCGGCATGTCCAGGTGGAAGCCCAGCGGCCAGTCGCCCGCCGGGGCCTTGGGCTTCCCGCAGCCCGCCGTCAGCAGAACCAGGGCCAGCACAAGGGACAGGCGCCGGAAAGCGCCAGCGCGGAACCGCAGCCAGCGCGCGGAGAGGATCATCTGCCGCTCCCGGGATTGGAATGAAAAAGGGCCGACATCCCCGGATGCCGGCCCTGGAATCGGCGCATGCGAGGCGTCTAGAACAGGGACTCAAAGTAGTGAACGAGTCCCACCTGCAGACGCATGCCATGGGCTTTGGGGGCGTAGTGGATCACGGCGCCCGTGTTGTCCTCGATGTCCTGGATCTTGCTCAGGACCACGTCCGCGCCCGCCTTGAAGGTCCAGGTCTCGCTCAGGGGGATGCGGGCACCCACGCCCAGGTTGAAAGCCAGCCCGCTGCGGGTCGTGGTGCCTTCGGCCAGGGTCACGCCCAGGCTCTTCAGCTCATAGTCGTAGGACAGGGTGCTGACGCCCATGCCCAGGTCGTAGTAGAGGTACTTGGAGTTCAGCACCGGCAGGGGCATCAGCGTGGCGGGCAGGCGGAAGGCCAGCAGCAGGTCGTGCTGGTCCAGCGACCCTTCCACGTTGGCCGTGAAGCTGCCCGCGCTGGTGGTGAAGTCGACGGACTTGTCGTCCGCCGGGCTGGTGCTGTAGTTGTACTTGATCAGCACTTCGAAGGGCCCCTTGCGGGAATCGAAGCGGTGCCCCAGGGCCGTGTTCAGTCCAAAGCCCATGGCCTGGTCCCCGACCAGGGGGAACACGTCCGTATCGTAGTCCACATCCTTGTTGTCGGCCTTGTAGAACCCGCTGTCGAACAAATAGCGGATCCCCACGCCGAGCTCAATGATGTCGTTTGTCGCCGCTTGCGCCGTCCCACCCAGGAGACTGCTCGCACAGACCAATCCTAGCAGCAGATTCCTCATGCCATCCTCCGGTTATGGTCCAGGCCAAGTCTGAGGTGCCCGGGTCTGTGGGGCCGAAATGTTTACGGAAGGTCTGAACCTTCAGACAGCCGTCCAGCGCCTTTTGCCGGGAAATCGTGAAATACCCATCAGCCTGGGCTGATCGGCGGCAAGTTTGCAAAAGTCATTCCAATTCAAACCCGAAAAACCGCCGGGCTCAGTTCGCCACCCATTCACCCAGGCGCTCCACTTCGCGCAGCAGGGCCGTCTCGAAGGTGGGAGCCCCCTGCCAGCTTAAGGTGTCGCCCCGGGTCAGGGCGATGGAGTTGTCCACAGCCAGGCACTGGGTCAAGCAGGAATCGAAGCGCTGGGTGTAGTAGAAGACCTGGGCCGTCAGCACGCGGACGTCCTGCCAGTCAACGCTTTGCTCGTGCTGGAAGCGCCAGGCGGGCCCGGCCTGCAGCATGGAGCGCGCCCGGTTCAGCAGCACGTCGGCCGCGGCCCCGGCGTCGCGCAGGGCGAAGAGTTCGCCGGCGCGCGAGTCCAGCCAGTCGGCGTCGCCCACCAGGCTGCTCTGGAAGGCCTGCCGCGCCCCGGCGGGATTCAGCAGGTGCAGGCGCGACCAGCCCAGCCCGCCGTAACTCTCCGCCAGCTCCACGTCGTCCAGCGCCAGTTCCTCGAAGAGCGTGGCCGCGCTCTCGTACTGGCCCAGCCGATAGCGGCGCCAGGCCTCGTCCAGCTGGTCGGAGGAGCTGGAGTCGCCGCCGCCGCCGCTCACCCCGCAGGAGAAGGCCGGCAGCAGCAGGCCGGTCGCCAGTCCCCAGCGCAGTCCCGCCGCGCGTCCACGGCCCAACCGCCGGATCCACTGCTTGCGCATGTTTCCCACCTCATCCTTCCGCGGACGCCCGGCGCCCGGTGATCGAATCGCTTTGTCGCCGGCTACTTCAGCAGCAGCAGCTTCTGCACGGCCTGGCGACCATCCTGGCGCAGGCGGGCGAAGTAGACGCCGCTGGCCACCGGCACGCCGGCCTCGTCCCGCCCGTTCCAGCGCAGCTGCCGGCTGCCTGCCGGCTGCGGACCCTCCAGCAGCGTGCAGATGCGCCGGCCGGCCAGGTCGTGGATCTCCAGCCGCGCCACGCCGTCCCGGGGCAGTTCGAGGCTCAGGACAGTCTCCGGATTGAAGGGATTGGGCCAGGCGGGATGCAGCGCGAAGCCCGCGGGCTGGTCGCCGCCGTCCGGATCCCCAGCGCGCAGCGGCCGCACCAGACAGGCGCCCACCGCGTCGTCTTCCGCCGTCACAAGCCGCCAGCCGCTTTCGTCCAGCACCTCCAGCGCCTGACCCACGCCCGCCAGCCGGACCCGGCCGCCCGTGGGCCCGCTCACGCGCCAGCTGCGCGTCTCTTCATCCCCCAGTTCGCGCACCACCCAGCGGCCGTTGCTCAGCCCGGACAGCCAGTCCAGGCGCAGGCCGCCGTCCGGCGCGGGCAGCCCGTCGCCGGGTCGGGCCAGCAGGGCCGAGCCCAGCACCAGGGAATCTGTGCTGCTGTTGCCCG
Source organism: Candidatus Delongbacteria bacterium (assembly GCA_041675285.1). Lineage (NCBI taxonomy): Bacteria > Candidatus Delongiibacteriota > Candidatus Delongbacteria bacterium. Next base: position 142,842 of record JBAYTZ010000007.1, on the reverse strand, counting down.
CCACCTGCGGATAGCCCGGCAGGTCCACCGCGCGGATCCGCCAGGTCTCCACGCCGTCGGGGGCGACGAGGTCCGCCCGGTGGATGCGCACCGCGGGATTGGACACCACCATCTCCGTGAAGCTCAGCGCCGCGCTGTCGGCCAGGCGCGTGCCCGTCAGGCTGCGCAGGGCCTCATTGCTCACCGCCACCACGTCCAGCAGGCGGGGTTCCGCCGGGTTGGGCAGCACGGCCAGTTCCAGCAGGGGCGGCTCGTTCTCCAGCGTGGTCAGGGTGATCCACTCCATGTCGCTGTTGCGGGCCTGGTCCGTGGCCACGGCGCCGATGGGGTCCGTGCCCCGGTGGGCGGGCTCCGTGCCGATCAGCGCCCGGTCGTGGACGGGATCCCAGACCGTGTGCACGGCGCCGCCCGGCGGATCGACGAAGGACCAGCTGATCTGCTCGTTCGCATCCTCATCGTAGACCCAGCTGGAAAGGGAGGCCAGCGTGTCCGTCTGCCCGGCGATCACGAAACGCGGGGCGAAGGCGCTGACGATGGGCAGGTTGCCCTCGGAGACGTGCACGACCAGCGGGCCGTCGGCCACCTGGCCGTCGGGATCCTCCACGTGTAGCTGCAGAGTCTCCGTGCCTGGCGTGAACCCGCTCTGCAGCAGCAGGCGCCGGTCGGAGGCACGCACCGTGCCGGTCACCAGGCTGCCCGCCCCCACGCTCCAGGTCAGGGCCTCCGGCGGATCGTCGTAGTCATAGGCCGCGTTGTCCAGGGAGAGGCTGGAGTCCAGCTCGTTGACCCGCATCCAAATCTCCGCCTGGGGAAAGATCACGGGCCGGCCGGAGGGATCGATCACCGCCAGGCTGCCGATGTCCTCGGCCCAGTGGCCCTGGGGATCCTCCGCGCGGTAGTAGGAGAGGTCCGTGGTGCCGGGCAGCATGGGCGCCGTGTAGATCACGCGCCGGGCCAGCGTGTCCAACTGGGTGTAGAAGATGCCGGCGTTGTTCACGGCCCAATCCATCTGCTCGTCCGGCGTGTCCAGGTCCCAGACGTGCGGGTCCAGCTCCAGGGTGTCCCGCGTGCCCGGCAGGAAGACCAGGTCGGGCACCAGCGCCACCACGGGATTGCCGCCCTGCAGGGTCACCACCAAGAGCGAGTCCACGTCCGTGTTGTCGTTGGGATCCCGCACGTGGGCCACGGCCCACTCCACGCCCGACCAGTTGCCCGGCGCGTTGAAGGTGGCCAGGTGGCTCAGGGCGTCCACCACCACCGAGACCTGCTGCAGGCCCTCCAGCCAGATGGTCAGCTGCCCGTCGGGGTTGTCCAGGTCGGAGACGAAGGCGTTCAGGTCCAGCTGCGCGCTGCTCCCGGCGGGGATCAGCAGCTCGCCCAGCGGCTCCCAGATCGGCGGGTAGCTCGAGACCTGCAGGTGCAGCGGCTCCACGTCCGTCAGCAGGCCCGAGTCCGTCACTTTCAGGTCGATGTCCACGAAGGTCCAGAGGGGCACGCCCTCCCGCACCTCCAAGCTCAGCGTGTGGTTCTGGTGGTTGACGCGCGCGGCCACCTGGCTGGTGTCGCCCAGCACCTCCCAGAACAGCATGTCGTAGGCGTCGTCGATGTCGTGGGTCAGCTCCTCCAGGTCCAGCACCAGCACCTGGCCGGGATGGACCTCCACCAGCTCCGGCAGGTCCAATTCGGGCGGATCGTTGACCGGCGTCACCAGGGTCACCAGCCGCGAGGTGTCCGCCATCCCGCCGGGGTCCGCCACGCGGACCAGCAGCGTGTCCCCGCCGAACCAGTCCGGCGGCGCCGTGAAATGGCCGCGCCGCAGGGCCGCGTCCAGGGTCAGGGTCACGGTGTAGTTGCCGCCCAGCAGGCTCCAGCTCAGGTTCTCCACCGGGTCGTCCAGGTCCGTCACCCAGTCGTCGAAGTCCAGCCAGGTCTCGCCGTCCTCGGCCCAGGTGACGAAAGGCTCGCCCGCGGCCATCCCATCGTCGATGATCGGCGGGTCGCCGCGGTAGACGCGCAGGGTGTCCAGGGCGGTGAGGTGCTGGTAGTGGGCCGTCACCTCCAAATCCACCATGGTGCCCGGCCCGGTGCCCGTGAAGCCCAGCCAGTAGGCGCCGGGCAGGCGCAGGGTGTCCAGGGCGCAGACCTGGTTCGGCCCCAGCGGGCTGACGGAGTACCAGACGCTGTCCGGGTTGACGTTGAGCATCTCGTCCAGATAGCTGACCAGATTCAGGCTGTCGCGCGGCGCCTCGCTGGTGAGGTAGACGTCGGGCAGCGGTCCGAACTCCATTCCGATCACGTTGATGACCAGCGGATACTCCCGGAAGAAGGGGTACTCGATGGCCGACTGGCCTTCCCAGAACAGTGTGTTGCGGAAGTGGTTGTTGTCGTGGTCGAAGCCCAGCACAATGCCCTGGGCGGGCTGCAGGAAGCGCAGCTTGAAGCTGCAGGCCGTGCCGTTGACCGTGAAGGCCGGACGCGGATTGCTGACCCCGGTCTGGACGCACCAATCCAATTGATGGCCGGGCAGCGGATTGTCCGGGAAGCGGAAGTCGTGATCGTCGGCGAAGATGACCTGTCCGTACACGCCGAAGATGCCCCGGTCCAGAAACCAGCCCGTGGGAGTCTCATTGTAGCGGACCGGGGTGGCGAAGCTCTCAGCGACGTGCACAAAGCTCTGGAAGCCCGAGATGGCCGTGCCGTTGCTGTTGACGCGAACAAAGATCTCGAGGACCTCCCCCACGCGCACGGTCACTGTGTCCTCGTAGGCGGCGTCCGTCAGCCAGATGGTCTCGTTGACGGCCATGGCGGGCCGCGCCAGCCAGAGCAGCAGCACGGGGAGGAGGAAGCGCAGAGTGTTCATGCGACGGCCTTGGGCAAGCTTCATGCCAAGCTGGAACGATGCCCGGCGCGTTTTTGTGGCAGCTTTCCCGTTGTCCCGCAACGTCTTTCCTGAACCTGTTGCGACAACGGTCGCCACGGGGCCACGAATTTGCCCCCGGCAAGGCAAGGCTTTCCGCCCTAGCGCAGCAGCAACAGGCGCGTGCTGACGGCCGCGCCGCTCCCCGGCAGGCTCAGGCGCGCGAGGTAGAGTCCCGAGGCCGCCGTGGGAATCCAGTCCAGCTGGCTGGCCCCCGCCGGCAGCGGACCGTCGTGCAGCAGCGCCACGCGACGGCCGCCCAGATCGAACACTTCCAGCCGGGCCCGGGCCGCCGTCTCCAGCCGGCAGGCCAGCCGGATCCGCGGGTTGCCCGGGTTGGGCCAGGCCGCCAGCTCCAGCCCGGCGCCGGGCCGCTCGCGCGGGGCCAGGGCGCTCAGGGGCGGCTGGATGTCCACGATCATCCCCTCCAGCACGGTCAGGCTGAAGGGCAGTTCCTGGGGCAGCAGGTACCAGCCGTCGTAGGCGCCCTCCCAGCCGAAGTTCAGGTGGAAGTAGCCGTCGCCGTTCCAGCCGTCCACCACCAGGTTGTGTCCGGCGTCCCAGGCCGGCGTGACCACGGCCAGGTGCGCGGGCAGGCCGCTGCGCATGTTCTCGCTGAGGGCGCCGTAGGGATCGTGGTCGTCGGCGTCCAGCAGGCGCGCGCCGCTGCAGCCCAGCCGCTGCCAGCCGCTGTAGGCCTGGTCCACCCCGAAGGTGCCGGAGCCCTGGTGGTGGTAGACCTGGCGCGCCGCCGTGCCGCAGGCGAAGATCAGCGCCGCCTGCTCCCCGGCGTCCGCCTCCGCGCCCGCCGCCCAGTGGGCCGCCAGGCTGTCCAGCCGCTCGTTGAGCTGCGGGAAGGAGGGAAAGCCCCGGGCCTCCCAGTCGTCGTCGATCCAGTAGCTGTTGCCCGCGTAGCTGTGGTGGTAGCGGTCGGCGGCGCCGAACCCGCCCTCGCCCGGATTGCGGTGGTAGGCCAGGATCTGCCCCATGGTCACCGCCGGACAGCCCGCCAGGCCGCGCTGGCCCGTGCCCGAGCGCGGACAGTCGTCGTTCCAGGGCGGGCCCTGGCCCCACTGGGTCTCCACCCAGCCGCCCGTGGACGTGCTGCCCTCCGGCGGAAAGACTTCCTCGCGCGAGCCGCTCCGCACGGGCGCGGAGCCCAGCCACTCCTCCCAGGCCTGGTGGCGGGCCGCGCGCTGCTCCGCGCTGAGCGCGGCCTGGTGCTCCAACCGCCCGGCCAGATCGGCCTCCAGCAGCGCCAGCAGGGGATTGCTCGCCGCGTCCAGCGCGCCGAACCCGGCCGTGGCGGACCAGGCGGGCACCGGCGGCAGGCGCGTGTCCGCGGACACCACCACGTAGCCTGTCTCCAGCCGGATCAGGTGGAAGAGCCCGCCCACGGGTTGGACGGCCGCCGCGGGCCGGAACTCGCGACCCTGGCGGGCCAGGAAGCGCTCGGCCACGCGCTGGGCCTGCCCGGCATCGATGCCCGCGACCGCGGCCTCCAGCAGCAGTCCGGCTCCCAGCAGCCCGGTCAACATCCAGTGGATTCGCGCCGTCATGGACTTCTCCTCCCTGCTGTGCGATGCGTCACTCGCCTGAACCTTGTTAAACGATTGACTGATCTGCAACCTGAATGCAGTGGGCCGCTCGCCGGGCCCTCACCACACACTCACAGCCCAAGGAGATTCCCATGTCCCTGCTGCAGCGCTTCGGCGTCCTGCTGCTCCTCTGTGCCGGCGGATCGGCCCAGGGGCTGGTCATCGATCACACCTGCACGGATCCGGGCCTGATCCCGGCGGAGCTCTTTCCGACCATCCGCGCGGACCGGCACCTTGTCTACAACCACACCTCACATGGCAGCCAGCTGGTGAGCGGCATGGAGGCCCTCCGCGCCTTTCCGGACTTCGCCGGCCGCTACGACTTCTCCTGGTCCGGCTCGGCCACGGAATTGGAGCTGCGCGACGGTGGAATTCCCGGCGTGCCGGACTTGAGCCAGGGCGACTGGCTCGACGGCAACGGCGTGACGCCCTGGGTCACCAGCACGCGCGCCTACCTGGACGATCCGGCCAACTTGCACATCAACACCGTGCTCTGGAGTTGGTGCTCGATCAACGGACACGACATCCCGCGCTACCTGGAAAACATGGAGATCCTGGTCGCCGAGTTCGGCCCGGGCGGCAGCCGGCCGCGCGCCGCCACCCACCCGGTCAGCTTCGTTTTCATGACCGGCCACGCGGAGGGCCAGCCCATGGACGGCTTCATCCACCTGGCCAACGAGCAGATCCGCGCCCACTGTCTGGCCTACCAGCGTGTGCTCTACGACTTCGCGGACATCGAGGCCTATGATCCCGACGGCGTGTTCTACCTGGATCGACCCATGTGGGACAACCTGGACTACGGCAGCGGGGCGGAGGCGGGCAATTGGGCGGTGGAGTGGATCACGGCCAACCCCCAGCACGAACTGAGCCGGCTCACCACCGGCGCGGATGTGCCCGGCTACAGCGGCTGTCCGGGCTGCGCGCACTCGGACAGCCCGGCGCTGGCCGAACTCAACTGCATCCTGAAGGGTCGGGCTGTCTGGTGGCTGCTGGCCCGCCTGAGCGGCTGGGATCCTGCGACGCCCCCTCAGGCCACCATCCAGCTGGACGGAACGGAGGTGCTGATCGATTGGAGCGGCCTGCGGACCGGCGCAGACTACACGGTGGAACACAGCACGGACGGCCGCAGCTGGGGCCTGCTGACGACCTTCCAGGCCACGGCCGCGACTGCCCAGACCCGCCAGCCGGTGGATCCCGTCGGGCTGGGCCTGTTCCGGCTGCGCGCGGTGGAGTCCGCGGGCGGGGTGAACTGAGCCGGTGGAAGCTGGGCGGACCCAAAAAAAGAGCCCCGACCGAGTCGGGGCGAAGTCCGGAACGATTCGCTGCCGGCGTTGGGGTGCCGACATTGTGAGTGCCTGGAGAAGACCAAGGGGAAGCGGCCCTTCAGACACCCAGCCCAACCATTGAAGGAGAAAGTGCGAGAACAGTCGAATTCTCCCTCTCCCCCAAGGCAATCCGCGGGCCAACCCGGCGGAGCCGCCGATCTGTTTGATTCGCATGAGTAGGCGGGTTGACTGAGTGCTTGTTCAATTTTAAACGGCCAAGGATTGTCCATTTTTGGGGCCGTGTTTTGTCCTTTTGCCCACGATTGAGACTCCCCGCCCGGGCTGGATTCTTCCCCCGACCGGCCCCACCTTGGCCCGGTCAAGCCGCGGGCCCCGCCGGCCGATATGCGGAGGGATCCGCGTCGTATGACTCGGCCGCTCCGGCTCAGCAAAACAGGGACATGGCATGAAACATCGTCGTTCGGGCGTCCTGCTGCATCCGCTCTCCCTGCCCGGCCCGGCCGGGTGCGGGGATTTCGGCGCCTCCTCCGAGGCCTTCCTGGATTTCCTGGCCGCCGGTGGCCAGTCCCTCTGGCAGATGCTGCCGCTGGGGCCCACGGGCTACGGCGATTCCCCCTACCAGTGCCTGTCCTCCATGGCGGGCAGCCCGCTGCTGATCAGCCTGGATCCCCTGCGACAGGCCGGCCTGTTGCACCAGGGCGACCTGCGCGCGCCGGACATGCCCGCCGGGAGCATTCCCTACGCCGAGGTCCGGGCCTTCAAGCAGGTGGCGCTGGAACGCGCCTACGTCTCGCTGCAGGCCCAGCCGCTCCACCCGCTGCGCGCCGAGTTCGAGGACTTCTACACGCGGGAAGGCTGGTGGCTGCACGATTTCGCGCTGTTCATGACCCTGCGCGACCTGCACGACCAGGCCAGCTGGAACCAGTGGCCGGAGGGCCACGCCCACCGCAAGCCGGAGGCCATCCAGCAGCTCAACCAGCAGTACCAGGACCAGATCCTGCGCCACAAATTCCAGCAGTTCCTGTTCTTCAAACAGCTGGAAGAGCTGCGGCGCAAGGCCGCCCAGCGCGGCATCCTGCTGGTGGGCGACATGCCGATCTTCGTGGCCTTCGACAGCGCCGACGCCTGGGCCTGGCGGCACTACTTCCGCATCGACGAGCTGGGCCGGCCGGTGGTGGTGGCAGGCGTTCCGCCGGACTATTTCAGCGCCACGGGCCAGCGCTGGGGCAATCCGCTCTACAACTGGGCGGCCATGCGCATGGACGACTGGTGGTGGTGGCGCAGCCGTTTCTACATGCAGATGCGCCAGAGCGACGTGGTGCGCGTGGACCACTTCCGCGGCTTCGAGGCCTGCTGGGAGATCCCGGGCGACCAGCCCACCGCCGTGCGCGGCGAGTGGGTGACCACCCCCGGCCGCGAGTTGTTCGCCGCGCTGCGCCAGCATCTGCCGCAGCTGGCGCTGATCGCCGAGGACCTGGGACTGATCACGCCCCAGGTGGAGGCCCTGCGGCTGGACTTCGACATGCCGGGCATGAAAGTCCTCCAGTTCGGCTTCTTCACGGACTCGCGCGATCCCTTCCTGCCCCACAACTACGAACAGGCCTGCGTGGCCTACACGGGCACGCACGACAACAACACGCTGCGGGGGTTCTATCAGCAGGAGGCCACGCCCGAGCAGCAGGCCTGGCTGCGGCGCTACCTGGGGTTGGCGGACGAGGCCCAGCTGGTCCCGCGGGCGCTGGAGCTGCTCTGGCGCAGCTCGGCCAACTGGGTGCTGGCGCCCATGCAGGACCTGCTGAACCTGGGCGCCGAGGCGCGCATGAACGTGCCCGGCACCACCGAGGGCAACTGGGGCTGGCGCATGCCCGAGTCCTGGCCCCAGGCCGAGCTGGCCACGCAATTGCACGAACTGGGCCTGCTCACCAACCGCAACCTGCCGCCCCGTCCCAAGGGTTGAAGCACCCGGAACCAAATGAAAAGCGGCCGCATGCGGCCGCTTTTTTTTGTGGCTGTAGGGGTGGATCACTCCGCCGCGGGCTTGCCGATGCTGGCGGTCACGCAATAGAAGGAGGCAGGCAGCGGATCCGGATCCTGCCAGGAGGTCAGCGCGGTCTCGGCCACCAGGTTCCCCGGCTCCACCAGCTGATAGGGCTTGCTGCTGCGGTAGACCCGGTACTGGACCTTGATGGGCAGGCCGTCCACGCTGAATTCCACGGGCTCCCACTCCAGCGGATCGTCGCCGTCCACCATGGGCCCCGTGTCCACGCGGAACACGGGCCGGGGAATCACCAGCGGCTTGATGGGCTCCGACTTGTTGTCCACGTAGAGAACCGGCCCGTGGGCGGGCGTCCGCAGGTTCCAGAAGCAGCCGCGCGCCGTCAGCGGCAGGCCCGTGGAGTTTTCCAGGCCCAGTTGGTGGGTTTCCACGAAATCGCAGTGGTTGAGGGACAGGCTGGCGTTGTCCGTGATCCTGAGGTCGCGCTGGTTGCCCTGGAAGTGCACCGAATCCAGCAGCGCGCTGGAGCTGCCGCCCACGCGCACGCCGTCGCCGCAGGTCAGAATGGAGCAGTCGCGCAGCTCCAGGAGCGAGGACTGGCAGTCCAGCGCCACGCCCGCGGCGGCGGCGGTGATCACGCTGCCGCGGATCTCGGCCCGGCCCTGGTTCAGCGTCAGCCCGGCGCTGCCCGGCTGCAGCAGCGAATTGTGGATCCGCAGGACCCCGCCGTCCACCCGCAGGCCCCGGCTGCCCGCCAACAGGTGGCTCGACTCCACCTCCAGCGTGCAGGCGGCGCCCACTTCCAGCATCTGGGCCAGGTCGCTCAGCTCGACGCTCTCCAGCCGCAGGAGCGAACCGGGGCCGGCGTCCAGCGCCATACCGCCCAGGATCCCGTTGCTGGTGGACAAGGTGCGCAGGTCGGAATCCAGCTGGTCCGGGTTGCCCGACACCGTCAGGCGACCCTCCAGCCGCAGCGGCACGGGGCTGTCTCCGCCCCAGGCCGCGCCGGCCAGCAGATGCAGCTCGGCCCCGGGCGCCACGCGCAGGGAGAGCGGCTGCCAGGGGTCCGTCACAGTCAGGCGGCCGCTGACCAGCTCTAGGTCCGCCACCTCCGTGCCGAAGGGCAGCAGGAAGTCGTCGGGCAGGGCCACGGCGCCGCCCAGATGCCCGGGATGGGAGCCGGCGGGAACGGGTTGCAGAGTCAGGCCGTCGTGGCGCGCGCTGCCCAGGGGATGATCCGGCGCGGGGTCGTGGAAGGCGGTGGGCCAGGCCACCCAGCGGCCGAAGGCGTCCCCCGCCAGCAGCTCCACGGCGCCGTCGCCGTCCAGATCCACCAGGCGCGGCGGGCCGCTGACCAGGGTGGGCAGCCACCAGTCCGGCTGCTCCAGGCTCCCGTCCGGGGAGACCAGCAGCAGGCGCGCAGCCCAGCTGGCGGGCTCCCGGGGTTGCACGGTCACAAGCCAGCGCGAACCGGCCGGACCGCCTTCCAGCAGCAGCGGGGCGAGGCTCGCCTCGCCGGCCTCGGCCACGAGGGTGCCCGAGGCCGCCGTCTCCAGGCCCGCGGCGTCCAGCTGCACGAAGCGCACGCCGGCCGCGTCGCGGGCCAGCAGCGACACTTCCTGGCGGCCGTCGCCGTCGCCGTCGGCCAGGGCCAGGGCGCCCGGCAGGCCCTCACCCAGATTGTGCGTCCAGCGCAGGCCGTCGGCGTCCAGCGCCAGCACCAGGCCCTGTCCGCCGGCCAGCACCAGTTCCGGCCGGCCGTCGCCGTTCAGGTCGCCGGCCTGCAGGCCCGTCAGACCCGGGTCCAGCATTTGATGGAAGAGGCTGAGCGCCCCGCTCTGGGCATCCAGCACCTGCAGACGCAGGAAGCCGTTCAGCCGCAGGGGCAGCACGACATCCAGGCGCCCGTCGCCGCTCAGGTCCGCCAGCAGCGGCCGCGGCCAGCAGGGGCTGCCCTCCAGCGGCAGATTCTCCACCAGCGTGAGTTGTTCGTCGAAGCGGCAGAGCCGCAAGGTCTCCTGCTGGACCCAGAGCAGGGTGTGATACCCCGCGCCGGGCACGGGCAGCAGGACGGGTTCGCCCAGGATCAGGCCGTCCACGGCGCTCTGGGCCACCAGGCCTCCGGAGCGGTCCAGCTCCAGCACGGCGGTCTTGCTCACCAGCAGCATGTGTTCCGCCGCGCCGCGCCGCACGTGCAGGGGATCCGAGTGGGGCGAAAGGGACTGCAGCAGGTCCGTCAGGCTGAGGGGCCAGCCGGGCAGCGCGGCGCCCTGGCCGTCCAGCCAGACCAGCTGGCCGGCGGCCACGCCCTGGCGCTCGCTCTCCAGCGGGCGGACCAGCAGCACTTCGCCGTTCACGCTCTCCGCCATCAGTTCCTGATCGAAGGGGATGGCCGCCGGATTCTGCTGATAGGGCCAGCCGGGCAAGGTGGGCGCGCAGACCACCAGCAACTGCTCGTCCGTCAGCGGGGCCGGGCCGCCCAGCAGTTCCAGCACCAGCCGGTGCGGCCCCGCCGGCAACGAACCCTGGTAGACGGGCTGGTCCGCCGTCACCGCGCCGCTGCCCGCCGCCAACAGGACGGGCGTCGTCCCGGCCTGTTCGTCCAGCAGGCGCCAGGTGCCGGGCTGCGGGCCGTGCACCTCGACGGTCACAGCGACGGGTCCGCTGGTCAGGCTGCGGTCCGCGGGGGAATCGATGCGCGCCACCCAGGCGTCCTGGGCGAACAGGCTGCCGGCCGAGGCCAGCACGACTCCCGTCGTGAGCAGGCGGGGGCGGATTCTCATGCGGTCCTTCCCGGATCCGTCGGCGGGTCGTCCTCGGAGAGGTTGCGGCCCTTGCGTGAACGGATCCCGTATTTGGCAAGCTTGTACTTCAGGGCCCGGGCGCTCAGCCCCAGATCCTCGGCCGTGCGGTCCCGGTCACCCTGCCGGAACTCCAGCACCTGGCGGATCAAGCGCCGTTCCAACTGCTGCAGCGCATCCTCCAGGTTGATGGAGGCGTCGTTCTTGATCCGCCCCAGCAGCGAGTCCAGCCACTCCTCGTGGGACGCGCCCCCCTCGCCCTCCGCCGGCCGGGCCGCCGCCTGGGGCAGACCCAGATCCCGGGCCTCGATCTCGCGCTGGGCGATCTGGAAGCCGCGCAGCACGGCGTTGCGCAGTTCCCGCACGTTGCCCGGGAAGGCGTAGAGATTCAGCGCTTGAATGGCCCCGGTGGCAAAGGACTTGGCCTGTCCGTGTTGCCGGTTCAACTTCTCCAGCAGACTGCTGGCGATGAAGTACACGTCCTCCCGCCGCTCGCGCAGGGGCGGCAGTTCCAGCCGGAAGGCGCTGATCCGCATGATCAGATCCTCGCGGAACTGGCGCTGGGCGATCAGCTCCCCCAGGTCGCGGTTGGTGGCCGCGATGATCCGCGCGTTGGAGAAGTGGACCTGGCCGCTCCCCATCCGCTGGAATTCGCCGCTCTCCAGGAAGCGCAGCAGCTTGGGCTGGATGGAGAGCGGCAGGTCGCCGATCTCGTCCAGGAAGATGCTGCCCTCGCCGGCCAGCTCCACCAGGCCCTTGCGATCCTGGTCGGCCCCGGTGAAGGCGCCGCGCACGTGGCCGAACAACGTGCTCTCGAACAGGGTCTCCGGGATGGCCGGGCAGTTGACGGGCATGAAGGGCGCCGCCCGGCGCGGTCCGGACTCGTGCAGGGCCCGCGCCACCAGTTCCTTGCCCGTCCCCGTCTCGCCCAGCACCAGCACGGGCAGATCCGAGGGCGCCAGCGCCTGCACGTCGTGCAGGATGGCGCGCATGGCTTCCGAGACGGCCACGATCCCGTGCTGGGTGATCAGGGCCTCCATCAACTCGAAATCGTCCGGCCCGCGCTCCTCCGGCAGCTGCAGGATATCCTGACAGGTCTCCTGCAGCCAGTCGTCCCGGATCTCCAGTTGGCGGCTGAGTTCCAGAGCCTCCGTCGCCAGGCGCCGGGCCTCCAGGTTCAGGTTCTCCGCCCGGCGCAGGCAGGCCTGCTTGACCAGGATCTTGGGCAGGTAGCGGGCCAGCCCGTGCCGGCGGGCCGTGTCCTGGGCCTTGTCAAAGAAGATCCAGGCCTGGTCGGGGCGGTCCAGCTCCGCCAGCAGCGTGCCCATGTTGATGTCCACGCGCAGCAGGCGTTCGCTGTCCTGGCCCGCCAGGTGGCGCGCACGCTCCAAGTGGCCCGTGGCTTCCACGGGCTGCCCGGTGGTGTAGGCGTGCACGGCCAGGTTCAGCCGAATGTCGCCCTCCAGCAGGCTCTCCCCGTACTGCACGGCCAGCGCCAGGGCCTGGTCCAACTGCTCCTTGGCCGGCTCCAACTCGCCGCGGCGGGTGTGCAGCGAACCCAGCAGGTTGCGGATCTGCATCTCTTCGGCCGGCTGGCGCAGCCCGTTGCCCGCCAGCACGGCCCGGTAGAACTGGATGGCCGTGCCCGTCTCGCCCAGGTCCTTGGTGGCCAGACCGGCGTTGAACAGCGCCTTGAAGCCGATGGCCCGCCACTCCGGCCGGTTCCGGTGCTGACGAACCTCGCGGTACAGGTCGAAGTAGAGATCCCGGGCCTGCCGGGCCTGCCCGCAGCGCAGCAGGGCGTTGCCCCACAGCAGCCGCAGCTGCAGGCGGTCGCCCGGATCGGACAGCCGCTCCAGGTCCCGGGGAAAATTCTCCAGGGCCGCGGGGAAGCGCCGTTCGCGCAGGGCCACCACGGAGGGCAGCCTCGCTATGCTCTTGCGTTGGCTCAAATTTCGACTGCTGTCACACTTGGTTGGTTGGTTGGTGCGGGAATATGGAGCATGCCCCCCCGGCCGTCAAGCGGAAAATGCCCCGAGTGGAAAGCAGAGCCAGCTTTGGGACGAAGCTCGGCCGGGTTCACTGGATCGCTGGGCGCGGGTTGGGGTCAGGATAGGGGCGGGGGAAAGGAGGCAAACAGGGTCCCGGACGCAGCGGCGCCCGGGACCCGCAGCAGATGATCAGGGCAGGAAATCGTTGACCACGTCCAGCACCGCCGGGTTCTTGTCCTGCTTGAAGGCCTCGCGCAGCCGCGAGTAGCGGACCCCGAACGATTCCGTGTGCACGTGGTAGATCACGCCCAGCTGATAGGCGTCGCCGTTGTTGGCCACGCTCAGCGCCGCGTTGAAGTCGTGGTGGTCGTGGCCCGTCTGCTCCAGGTAGGTCACGCCGTCGCCCTGGTAGTCCTTGTACTGGGTCTTGCCCCGGAAGGTCACGCAGGGGGAGAGCACCTGGACGAAGCTGAAGCCCGAGTGCTTGATGGCCCGGGAGAAGATCTCCGTCATGTGCTTGATGTTGGTGGAGACCGTTCGGGCGATGAAGGTCACGCCCGTGGCCAGGGCCAGGGTCACCGGGTCGATGGGCCGCTCGATGTTGCCCAGGCTGCTGGTCTTGGTCACCAGGTCCGGCTCGCTGGTGGGGGACAACTGGCCCTTGGTCAGGCCGTAGATCCGGTTGTCCATCAGGATGTAGGTCATGTCCAGGTTGCGCCGGGCGGCGTGGGGGAAGTGCCCCATCCCGATGGCGAAGCCGTCGCCGTCGCCGCCGGCCACGATGGTGGTGACCTGGGGGTTGGCCAGCTTCACGCCCGTGGCCAGGGTCAGGGCGCGGCCGTGCAGGGCGTTGAAACCGTAGGCCGCCACATAGCCCGGCAGGCGGCTGCTGCAGCCGATGCCCGAGATCACGGCCGTGTTGTGGCGCTCCAGGTTCAGGTCGGCCAGGGTCTTGTAGAGGGCGTTCACCACGCCGAAGTCCCCGCAGCCCGGGCACCAGACCGGCTTGAGGTCACGCTTGTAGTCCTTGGGCGTCAGGGCGGGCCTGGGCTCGCTGCTCTCAGGCAAGCTCATGATGCACCTCCTCGATCTTGGCTTTCAATTCCTTCACCGGCAGGGGCATGCCGTCCACGAAGTGCAGGTCCACCAGCTTGGCGGGGGGCAGCACGACCTGGGTCCGCAGATAGGTGAGGAACTGGGCGCTGTAACTGGAATCCGCGACGATCACCTTGTCGCAGGCGTCGATGAACTCCTGCACCGTCTCGCTGTGCAGGGGCATCAGGCAGCTGGGAATCAGCATGCGCGTGGCGATGCCGGCCGCCTCCGCCTGCAGCATGGCCTGGCGGGCGGGGCCCTTGGAACTGCCCCAGCAGAGGATGCCGATCCGCGCCTGGGGGTCGCCGTAGTGGCGCATGAACTTCATCTCTTCCTTGATGAAGTCCAGCTTGCGGTAGCGCTTGCCGTGCATGGTGCGGTGGATGCCCACGTGGGAGACGGGGTAGCCCAGCTCGTTGTGCTCGATACCGCTGGCGATGTAGTCGGCGTTCTCGATGCCCGGGAAGCTCATGGGCGAGACGCCGTTCTCCGTCAGCTGGTAGCGGTGGTAGCGGTTCTCGGCCAGGGCGGCGGGGTCCGGGGTCAGGCGGTCGCAGCGCCGGATCCAGCCCTGCTCGATGCCTGTCTCCAGCAGCTCGCGCCGGGGCACCGACTCCACGCGCTGCCCGACGAACTGGTCCAGCAGGACCAGCACCGGGAGCTGGTACTTCTCGCTGATGTAGAAGGCCTGGGTCATGGTGAAGGCGCAGTCCTTGACGTCCGTGGCGGCCAGCACCACGTGGGGCGCGTCGCCGTGCGTGCAGTAGCAGGCCTGCAGCAGGTCGCTCTGGCTGGTCTGCGTGGGCATGCCCGTGGAGGGCCCGCCGCGCTGCACGTTGATCACCACCAGCGGAATCTCCGCCATGCAGGCCAGGCCGATCATCTCGCTCATCAGCGAGATGCCCGGGCCGGAGGTGGCGGTCATGGACTTCACGCCGGCGAAACTGGCGCCGATGGCCATGCCGCACGAGGCGATCTCGTCCTCGGCCTGGATCATTGTGCCGTCGAAGCGCGGCAGGCGCTTCTCCAGCCACTCCATAATGTCCGTGGCCGGTGTGATGGGGTAGCCCGAGAAGAACTTCAGGCCGCTCCAGAGCGCGCCCATGGCCGCGGCTTCGTTGCCCGACAGCACCAGGTTGGGCTCGCAGGGCGTGAACTCGGCGAAGCGCGGCAGCTCGGGCTGGAAATCGCGCTCGTAATCCTCGGCCCATTTGCGGCCCACCGCGATGGCGCCCAGGTTGAGCTCGATCAGGTCCGCCTTCTTCTTGGAGAAGCGCTTCTCGATCTGCCCGGCGATGCCCTTCTCCGGCAGCCGGAAGAAGCCTTCCAGCACGCCCAGGGAGACGATGTTCTTGGTCAGCGCGTTGCCGACCTCCACCGAGGCCAGCTGGTTCAGCGGGACCTTGATCCAGGTCTGGCTGCCCAGGATCTCGATGGGCAGATCCTCGTCGCCCACCTTGTCGTCGGTGTCGGAGATGATCACTGCGTTCTTGGCCAGGCGGATCTCCTCCGTGAAGCGCTTGTAGTCGCCCCAGCTGTAGCAGAGCAGGATCTGGGTCTCCTCCCCGATGCTCAAGAGGGGCTCCACGGCCAGGCGGATCTTGCAGGAAGATTCACCGCCGCGGATCTGCGGACCGAAGCTCTTCAGCAGGAAACAATGCAGACCCTCCGCCGCGGCGGCCTTCACGATGATTTCGCCGGCGCTCACCACGCCGTCGCCACCGGAACCGACAATGGCCAGGGTCAGATCACGGCATTCCACAGCCGTATCCTCCTTTTATGGGTAGCGCCGTGTCCCGGCGCCATCGTTCAGACAGGCCCGCTCAGATGAGCCGGGCGATGGACGCGTCCGTCAAGTTGACCAGGGGCTGCCAATATAGGCCAAACAAGAGCGTCAAGGCGCACAATCCGGCGATCAGCGCCGCGTGGACGCGCGGCAGCGGGGCCGTCTCCAGCACCTCGTCGCCCGCGTCGAACCACATGGCCTTGACCACGCTGAAATAGTAGTAGAGCGACACCACCGAGTTCAGCACCGCCACGGTGGCCAGCCAGTACCAGCCGCCGCGGATCACTTCGCCGAACAGCACCAGTTTGCCGATGAAGCCCGCCATGGGCGGCAGGCCCACCAGACTCACCAGGAAGACGGTCATGGCGAAGGCCAGGCCCGGATGCCGCTTGCCCAGGCCGCGGAAGGCCTCCAGCCCCTCGGAACCCGTCATCCGGCCCACGGCGTCCACCAGGAGGAAAGCGCCGTAGTTCATGAACAGGTAGACCGACAGGTAGAAGAGCATGGCGGAGAGGCCCAGCGGCGTGGCCAGCACCAGGCCGGTCATCAGGTAGCCGGCGTGGGCGATGGACGAGTAGGCCAGCAGGCGCTTCACGCGCGTCTGGCCGATGGCCGCCAGGTTGCCCAGGCTCATGGTGAAGGCGGCCAGAATGCCCACCAGCAACAGCGGGTCGAAGCCGGGCGCCACCAGATTGACGGCCGCCGTCTCACCGGCCAGGCTGGGGAAGAGCACGCGCGCCAGCAGCAGCAGGCCTGCGGCCTTGGGTCCCACGCTGAAGAAGGTGGTCACCGGGGTGGGGGCGCCGTCGTAGACGTCCGGACACCAGAAGTGCATCGGCACCATGGCGATCTTGTAGCCCACGCCCGCCAGCACCAGCAGCGTGGCCAGCAGCAGGGTCAGCCCGTCCATCCCGCCCGCGGCCAGGCTCTGCTGGATCAGCACCAGATCCAGGCTGCCCGTCAGGCCGAAAATCCAGCTGGCGCCGAAGAGCAGGGCGCCGGAGGCCATGCTGCCGAAGATCATGTACTTCAGCGCCGCCTCGCCCGAGCGGGTGTCCCGACGCTCGAAGCCCGCCAGCACGTAGCTGGGGACCGAGACCAGCTCCAGCGCGATCACGGCCATCAGAAGGTTGCGCGTGCCGGCCAGCAGGTCCATGCCCAGCACGGCGGCCAGCAGCAGCACCAGCAGCTCGCCCTGGTGCTTCATGCGGAAGGAGACCAGCACGATCAGGGCCGTGGAGAGGGCGAAGAAAAGCTTGCCGAAGGCCGCCAGGCTGTCGGCGGCCAGCATGTCGAAGAAGAGCGTGCGCGGCTCCAGCCCCAGCTGCAGCCAGGCCGCCGCGGCGGAGGCCAGCAGGCCCAGGAAGGCCAGCCAGCCCGGAATGCGTCCGGCGAAGTGGTCGCCGGTGAGGGCCCGCCCGCGACCCGCCAGCAGGTCCGCCAGCAGCACGAGCAACAGCGTGCCCGCCACCAGCAGCTCCGGCAGAAAGCCGCTCAGGCTGCCCATGATCTGGGCCGTGGCCTGGGAGAATTCCATCTCCACCCCCTTAGAAAGTCGTCACCAGTTGGACCAGGCGCAGGGTCGCGTCGTCCATCAGGTCGATGACCGGATTGGGTTGGACGCCCAGGTAGAGCACGATCACGCCGATGGGCACGAGGGTGAACAGCTCGCGGCCGTTGATCTCGGGCAGGTTGGCGTACTTCTCGTTGAGCGGGCCCAGGAAGACGCGCTTGATCATCCACAACAGGTAGCCGGCGGTGAGGATGATGCCCAGGGCGGCCAGGAAGGTGAGCAGCTTCCAGCTCTGGAAGGCGCCCAGGAAGACCATCAGCTCGGCGATGAAGCCGGAGAGGCCGGGCAGGCCCATGCTGGCGAAGAAGGCGAACATCGCCACGCCCGTGTAGATCGGCATCACCGTGCCGATGCCGCCGAAACCGTTGATCTGGCGATGGTGGGCGCGGTCGTAGAGCACGCCCACCAACAGGAACATCATGGCCGTGATGGTGCCGTGGTTGAACATCTGCAGCGCCGCGCCCGTCATGCCCTGGTCCGTCAGCGCCGCCATGCCCAGCATCACGTAGCCCATGTGGGAGACGGAGCTGTAGGCCACCAGCTTCTTCAGGTCGTCCTGGGCCATGGCGCAGTAGGCGCCGTAGAGGATGTTGATCACGCCCAGCACGCCGATGGCGTAGGCGAAGTACTGCATCGCGCCGGGGAAGATCGGCAGGCTGATCCGCATCAGGCCGTAGGTGCCCATCTTCAGCAGCACGCCGGCCAGGATGACGGAGATGGCCGTGGGCGCCTCCACGTGGGCGTCGGGCAGCCATGTGTGGAAGGGCCAGACCGGCACCTTGATGGCGAAGCCGATGAAGAAGGCCACGAAGATCACCCGGGCGAAGTTCAGCCCAAAGATGGTCAGGTTGGGGTCGGCGAAGGTGCGGGCCTGGGCCATCAGGTCGAGCAGGCTGAAGGTCTGCCCTCCCTGGAAGTAGAGGGCCAGGATGCCCACCAGCATCAGCACGGAGCCGGCCAGCGTGTAGAGGAAGAACTTGATGGCCGCGTACTCGCGCCGCGGTCCGCCCCAGATTCCGATCAGGAAGTACATGGGCAGCAGCATGACTTCCCAGAACACGTAGAACAGGATGAAGTCCAGGCTGACGAAGGTGCCCATCATGCCCGTCTCCAGTAGCAGGAAGAGGGCGAAGTAGCCCTTCACCTGCTTGGAGATCCCCCAACTGGCGAAGATGCAGAGGAAGGAAAGCAGGGCGGTGAGCAGGACCATGGGCGCGGACAGCCCGTCCAGCCCCACGAAGTATTGGATGTGATACGCCGGGATCCAGTCCAGCCGCACCACGTACTGGAAGCCCGCCAGGTCATCCACACCCGCCATGCCCCGGTTGAAGGTCTGCCAGACCCAGAAGGCCAGCAGCAGCGGCACAGCGGCGAAGGCCGCGGCCGTCCAGCGGATCAGGTTGTGTTGATCCTTGGGCAGGAAGGTGATGACCGCCGCACCCAGCAGCGGCACGAAAGTCATCAGCGTCAGCACCCACTGTTCCATCATCACTCTCCTCTTGGCGTCGGAACCGGTTTCCGCCGTGTGCTACAAGACCTGCCAGATCAAGATCACCACCACCCCCACCAGGGCCTTCACCAGGTAGCCCTGGATGTCGCCGCCCTGCAGCAGGCGCAGGCCGCCACCCGCGGTGCGGGCCAGCCAGCCCGTCCCGTTGACGGCGCCGTCCACCACCACGTTGTCGAAGCGGCCCACGAACAGCGCCTTGCGGATGGTCACCGCCGCGGCGCCGTTCACCAGTCCGTCGATGATCACGCGGTCGAACCAGGCGCAGATCCGCGCCACCAGCAGCGTGAAGGCGATCACCGTGACGGCGTAGAGTTCGTCGAAGTACCACTTGTGGAACAGGAAGCGGTGCAGGCCCGGCAGGGCCGCCGCCACCTTGGCGGGATCCACCTTGTGCTTGAGGTAGACCAGCCAGGCCGCTGTGATCGAGAGGATCACGATGATCACGCTGATGACCATGGCCCGGACGTGGGCCAGGTGCTCGATGTGCTCGACGTGCCGCAGGTGCTCTTCGTGGGCGGCCTGGGCGGCGGGATCCTGGCCGTGGGACGCGCCGTGCGCGGCGTCCGCGGCCACCAGCGGCGCAGTCTCGTGGGTTGCGGCGGGCGGCGGCGTCTCCGACTCTGCCGGCAGCGCGGATTCCGTCTCCGCGCCCTCTGCGTGAGGCGTTGCCAGGGTGTCGGCGGCCATGGCCAGCCGCAGGCTGTCGGCGCGCGCGGCCTCCAGCACGGCCAGTTCCTGCACGCCCAGCCAGGTGGGCGCAGCCTGGGCCGGCGCCAGGGTGGGGTGCAGGATGGCCTGCTCGGGCTTGGGAATCAGCCGGTAGAACCAGCCGCTGGCCGCGTTGGTCGGGTTGGGCGTGTAGAAGAAGAAGACCGACAGGCTGGAGAGCACCACCAGCGGGCCGGTGATGTTGGGCTTGTTCTCGTGGAACAGCTCCAGCTCGCCGGGCTTGCCCTTGTGCTCGCCGTGGAAGGTCACGAAGACCAGCCGGAACATGTAGAAGGCCGTCAGCATGGCCGCCGTGAAACCGAAGAAGGCCAGCGGCCAGTGGGCCGGATGCTCCATGGCGAAGGCCAGGCTGCCCGCCAGAATGGCGTCCTTGCTGATGAAGCCGCTGGTTAGCGGCACGCCGGCCAGGGCCAGCGTGGCCACCAGGAAGGTCCAGTAGGTGATCGGCAGCTTGCCCTTCAGGCCGCCCATGTTGCGCATGTCCTGGGGGTCACGGTGATGGTCGTGCACGTGGTGATACACGTGATGCATGGCGTGGATCACCGAGCCCGACCCGAGGAAGAGGCAGGCCTTGAAGAAGGCGTGCGTCATCAAGTGCAGGAAGCCCGCGCTGTAGGCGCCCACGCCCACGGCCAGCACCATGTAGCCCAGCTGGCTGATGGTGGAGTAGGCCAGCACGCGCTTGATGTCGTGCTGGGTCAGGGCGATGGTGGCGCTCATCAGGGCCGTGAAGCCGCCGATGTAGGCGATCACCAGGCTGGCGTCGAAGGTCAGCAGGAAGAAGACGCGCACCAGCAGGTAGACGCCCGCCGCGACCATGGTGGCGGCGTGGATCAGGGCGCTCACCGGCGTGGGGCCCTCCATGGCGTCGGGCAGCCAGACGTGCAGCGGGAACTGGGCGCTCTTGCCCACGGCGCCACAGAACAGGCCGATCCCCGCCAGGGTCATCCAGAGCGCCAGGTCGGCGGGCAGGCCCGGGCCGAAGCCCGTGACGATGGCCTCCAGCTCGCTCAGGTTGAAGGTCCCGAACTGCCACATCAGGATCATCAGCGCGCCCAGGAAGCCCAGGTCACCCACCCGGTTGGCGATGAATGCCTTCATGCCGGCCTCGGGCGGGCCCTTGCGCTCGAACCAGAAGCCGATCAGCAGGTAGCTCGAGAGGCCCACCAGCTCCCAGCCGGTGAAGATGCCCAGCAGGTTGTCGCTCAGCACCAGCCAGAGCATGGAGAAGCTGAAGAGCCCCAGGTAGCCGAAGAAGCGGCCCTTGCGCGGGTCGTCCGCCATGTAGCCCGTGCTGAAGATGTGCACCAGGCTGGAGACCGTCGTCACCACCAGCAGCATGACCACGCTGATGTTGTCGATGCGCAGGCCCAGCGGCATGGCGAAGTCGCCGATGCGGATGAAGTCCCACGTGGCGGTCACGCTCCAGGCCGGGTCCCCGGCGGGCAGCATGTGCCCCAGGAAGAGCCAGAGCGCCAGCGCCAGGTCCGTCAGGATGGCGGCGGTGGGCACGTACCAGCCCTGCCCCGGCAGACGTCGTCCCCCAAAGATCTGGACGGCGAAGGCGGCCAGGGGCAGCAGCAGGATGAGAGTCGCGGCGAGAATCGGCGTCATGGGCTAACCCTGCAGTTCGCGCGCCGCATCGACGTCGATGCCGCGCTGCTGGCGATAGAGATTCAACACGATGGCCATGGCCACGGCCGCCTCGCAGGCGGCCAGGATGATCACGAAGATCGCCGTCGCCTGGCCGTCCAGGGCGCGGGCCTCGGTGAAGCGCGAGAAGGCCACGAAGTTCAGGTTGGCGCTGTTGAGGATCAGCTCCACGCCCATCAGCAGGGCCACGGCGTTGCGCCGGGTGATCATGCAGACCAGGCCCAGCACGAAGAGCAGCGCCGCCACCACCAGGTAGAAATGCAGGCTCATTTCTCCCCCCCGGCGTGGCGCGCCAGATGGAGGGCCCCCAGCATGGAGCCCAGCAGCAGGATCGAGACCACTTCGAAGGGCAGGATCCAGGTGGTCATGAAGCCCGTGCCCAGGCCGCGGGCCGTGTTTTCCGGCAACGGCGGAAAGGACAGGGGCCAGCCGGCGCGGAAGATCGCCAGCAGCAGCAGGCCCAGCAGCAGGGCGCCCAGCGCCAGGCCCTGGCCGCGGCGGGTGGGACCGACGCTCAGTTCGGCCGTGGGCATGGCCGTGGTCAGCAGGATGCCGAACAGCAGCAGCACCAGGATCCCGCCGATGTAGACCAGCACCTGGGTCACCGCCAGGAAGTCCGCCCCCAGCGTCACGTACAGCCCGGCCACCCCGAAAAAGGTGAAGAGCAGGCTGAAGCCGGCGTGCAGCAGTTTCGGTGAGAAGGCCACCCAGGCCGCCGACGCCACGGTCAGCAAGCCGAAGAGCAGCTCCAATAGGGTTTTCACGTCCATCCCGCCTCCCTGAATCAGGCCTGGCTGCCCGCGTCCGTGTTCGTCTCCGGGGTCGGGGCCTCGCCCTCGGGCGCGGCCGGAGCCGCTCCGGCAGCGGGGGCCGCCTCCGCCGCCTCGGCCTCCGCCTTGGCCCGTTCCGCCTCCGCCTTGGCCTGCTCCGCCGCCAGCTTGTCGGCCGCAGCCTTGGCCAGCGCGGCGGCCGCAGCCTGGCGCTTCTCCTCCTCCAGGGCCTCCTGGGCGGCGGCGATCTGCCCGCCGTCCATCTGCGCGAAGCGGAAGTAGAGGTCCTGCACCGCGGCCGTGCTGTAGTCGAACTTCTCCGTCATGATCAGGCACTCGGTGGGGCAGACGTCCACGCACAGCCCGCAGTAGCAGCACTTGGCCATGTCGATGTCGAAGCGCGCCAGCAGCAGGGTCTTCTTTTTGCCGTTGCTCGTCCGGCCCAGGTCCACGCTCTTGGTGCTCTTGATCGTGTCGATCCCGATGCAGTCCACCGGGCAGGCCTTGGCGCAGTTGCCGCAGCCGATGCAGTCGTCGATGTTGTTGAACAGCTCGCCGCGGGTGCGGGGCTTGGTGGTGGCCGGCTCGTGCGGCCACTGCACGGTGTTGGCCTTCTCGCCCAGGTGGGAGAAGGTCACGGCCATGCCCTTGACCGTCGTCAGCAGGCTGTCCGCGATGTCCCCGAAGTAGCCCATCGTGTCCTTTCCGGCCGCGCCAGGCGCGGCGCCACTTAGCCGATCAACAATTCCCACAGGCCGCCCAGCACCAGCACGCCCATGGCCGCCGGCACCAGCACCTTCCAGCACACATGCATCAACTGGTCCACGCGCAGCCGCGGCAGGGTCATGCGGATCCACATCTGCAGCAGCACGAAGCCGTAGGCCTTGCCGAACAGCCAGAGGGGTCCCGGAATGAAGCCCAGCGCCGGGTGCAGGGGCTGCCAGCCGCCCAGGAAGAGCACAGTGGCCAGCATGCCCACGGCCAGCATGTTGGCGTACTCCGAGAGGAAGAAGAGGGCGAAGCGCATGCCCGAGTACTCGGTGTGGTAGCCGCCCACCAGCTCGCTCTCGGCCTCGGGCAGGTCGAAGGGCGTGCGGTTGACTTCCGCCAGACTGGCGATGAAGTAGATCAGGAAGCCCAGCACCAGGAAGGGATTGTGGTGCAGGCTGAGGCCGTGCCAGTTCCAGAAGCCGCCCGCCTGGGAGACGCAGATCTCCTGCATCGACATGGAGCCCGAGACCATCACCACGGAGAGCACGACCAGCGAGATGGGCACCTCGTAGCTCACGGCCTGGGCCACGCTGCGCATGGCGCCGTAGAGCGACCACTTGTTGTTGCTGGACCAGCCGGCCATCATGATCCCCGCCACCACAAAGGCCGAGATCGCCAGTGCGAAGAAAATGCCCACGTTCAAGTCCGCGGCGGCGTGGCCGTCGGCGAAGGGCGTGACGGCGAAGACCGCGAAACTGGCGCCGAACACGATGTAGGGGGCCAGCTTGAAGAGCGGGCGGTCGATGCCCCGGGCGATGATGTCCTCTTTGAGCAGGAGCTTGACGGCGTCGATCAGCGTCTGCAGGATGCCGTGGGGGCCGTTCTCCATCGGGCCGAGCCGATCCTGCATCCAGGCCGAGACCTTGCGCTCCATGTAGACGGAGAACAGGGCATTCACGGTGATCACGATGGCGATCACGACAGCGCTGAAGGGCGCCCAGAACCAAAAGGTCTGCATGAGTTCCGTCACGGGAATCCCTCTTCTCCTTGTCCGCCAACGAGCGGGCTAGCGGTCGATCTCGCCCAGCACGATGTCCAGGGAGCCCAGGATCGCCACCACGTCGCTGATCAACGCGCCGTGGGAGATCTCGTCGATGATGCACAGGTTGCTGAAAGCCGGGGCCCGCACCTTTACCCGCTCCGGCAGGTTGCCCCCATTGGAGACGATGTAGTAGCCCAGCTCGCCGCGCGGCGTCTCCGTGCGGCAGTAGATCTCGCCCACGGGCAGCTTGACGCGGCTGGGCACGGCCTCGCGCACGTCGCCCTCCTTGGGGCGCGCCGCCAGGGCCTGGCGGATGATGGAGAGCGACTCCTTCATCTCCAGCACCTTCACCCAGTAGCGGTCCCAGCTGTCCCCCAGCTGGCCCACCAGGCCCTCGCCCACGCAGACCTTCCACTGGAAGCGGTCGTAGATCGAATAGGGATCGTCCCGGCGCAGGTCGAAGGAAACGCCGCTGCCGCGCAGGCTGGGGCCGGACAGGCCGAAGGCCCAGGCCTGCTCCGGAGTCACCACGCCGATCCCGGCGTTGCGGCCGATGAAGATCTTGTTGAAGGAGAGCAGCGGGTTGAGTTCGTTGTCGATGCGCGCCTCGAAGTAGTCGCAGAAGCGCAGGATCTTGTCGTCCATGCCCTCCGGGAAGTCGTGGCTTAAGCCCCCCACCCAGATGTAGTTGTAGAGCAGGCGCGCGCCGCAGATCTCCTCGAAGAAGTCCAGGATCATCTCCCGGTCGCGGAAGCAGAAGAAGTAGGGCGTCAGCGCGCCCAGGTCCAGGCCGCAGGTCCCGATGGCCACCAGGTGGCTGGCGATGCGGTTCAGCTCCGCCACCACCACGCGCAGGTACTCCACCTTTTCCGGCACCTGCAGGCCCAGCATGCGCTCGCAGGCCACGGCGAAGCCCAGGTTGTTGTTCATGGACGCCAGGTAGTCCATCCGGTCGGTGTAGGGCACGATCTGCGGCGGCGTGAGCTTCTCGCAGTGCTTCTCGAAGCAGCGGTGCAGGTAGCCGATGTGCGGCCGGATGGAGGCCACCTCCTCGCCGTCGGTCTGCAGCTCCAGCCGCAGCACGCCGTGGGTGGAGGGATGCTGGGGACCCATGTTGAGGGTCATCAGGTCGCCGTCGGGACCCCGCTCGGGGACCCGGCTGCCTTGGATGAAGAGCTCTTGGTTTTCCATGGATGTCCTAGTCCAGCGGCATGCCGTTGTAGGTGGCCGGGGTGACGTAGTCCTTGCGCAGCGGATGCCCTTCCCAGTCGTCCGGGCAGAGGATGCGCCGCAGGTCGGGATGGCCCTCGTAGACGATGCCCAGCAGGTCGTAGGCCTCGCGCTCGTGCCAGTCCGCGGTGGGCCAGACGCCGGCCACGCTGGGGCAGGCGGGGTCCACGGAGTCCAGCACGACCTTGACGCCCAGCTTGTGCCGGTGGCGCGGGCTGAACAGGTGGAAGATGCTGGCCAGCCGGTCGCCCTCGCCGGCGCCGGCGGGTAGGTGGGTGCCCGACAGGCACATCAGCTGGGCGAAGTCCAAGGCGGGGTCGTCGCGCAGCAGCAGGGCCAGAGCCGGCAATTGGGCGCGCGCCACGAGGATCCAGGGGCTGAAGGCCTCCGGGTGTTCCTCCAGCACGGCCTCCGGCAGGGCGGCACGGATGTGCCCGAGCAGTTCGGCGAATTCCATCGGTACCTCAAGCAGTCCGGGCGGCCGCGCCCGGGCGCGGCTTCTTGCCCCGAATGATGTCGCGCAACAGTTCCATGCCTTCCAGCAGGGCCTCCGGACGCGGCGGACAACCGGGGATGTAGACGTCCACGGGGATGATCCGGTCCACGCCCTTCAGCACGTGGTAGCCGTGCTGCCAGTAGGGTCCGCCGCAATTGGAGCAGCTGCCCATGCTGATGACGAACTTGGGCTCCGGCATCTGCTCGTAGAGCAGCTTGACGCGGCTGGCCATCTTCATGGTCACCGTTCCCGCCACGATCATGCAGTCCGCCTGGCGCGGGGAGGGGCGGAAGACCTCGCTGCCGAAGCGCGCGATGTCGAAGCGCCCGGCGCCGGCGGCCATCATCTCGATGGCGCAGCAGGCCAGGCCGAAGGTCATGGGCCAGAGGCTGCGCGCGATGGCCTCGTTCACCAGCCACTCGGCGCTGGTCAGGATGATGTTGCCGCCTTCGTGACGCTCGATGGGTAGGTTCACGCGGGCTGTCCTTTCTCCACGGCGGCGGCCGGCTTCAGGAAGCGGCGGCTGCGCACCCAATCCAGATCCCCCTTCGCCCAGGCGTAGGCCAGTCCCAGCGCCAGGATGCCCACGAAGACGAACATCTCCACGAAGGCGAACAGGCCCAGGCTCTTGAACACCACGGCCCAGGGAAAGAGGAAGACCACTTCCACGTCGAAGAGCAGGAAGACCAGGGCCACCGTGTAGAAGCGGTTGTTGAACTGCATCCAGGGCGTGCCCGTGGGCAGTTCGCCGCACTCGTAGATCTGCAGTTTCTGCTCGGTGGGCTTGCTCGGCCGCAGCAGCGAGGAGAAGGTGATCGCCACGATGCCGATGAGCAGGCCCATCAGCAGAAAGACCAGCACCACGCCAAACGCGAATTGCATGCGCTCCTCCTAGTTCCGCAGGCGGGCCAGCTGTCGGCCCAGTTGCTCGGACAGCTCCTGGCACAGGCGGAATTCATCCGTGTAAGGGCTCGCGGCGAACTGCAGGCGACACTGCCGGGCGATCTCCCCCAGCAGGGCCGCGTTCTGCTCCGCGCGCGGCCGGCGCTCCGCCGGACGACCCGGGCCGGCGGCCGGCTCCAGCTCCAGGCCCGTCTTCAGCAGCAGGGCCTGCAGCACGGCGTCCACCCCCGGTCCGCCTTCCGCGGCGCCCAGAATGACCCGGGCGCGCCAGTGCAGCTCGCGCAGGTCGGCCGCCAGGGAATCCAGCTCGCTCAGGAATCGGGCGGTGGGTCCGGAGCGCAGGTCCTCCAGCCGCTCCTCCTGCCGATGCAGCAGGACCGCCAGCAAATAGACGCCTTCCAGGGGGGAACAGACAGCGGGCACGCGGATGGCCTGCGCTTGCATCACGGCTGGTCCTTCCCGAGTACGGCGACAATTCCCTTCTGCCACGTGAGGCCCCCAGGGAGCGACACGCCCGCCCAAGGTAGCGCTGACCCCGACAACAGTCAAGAAGTTAACAACGTGAACGGTTCACCTTTGGAGGCTTGCATCTAAATAGTGAGCGTGAAGCTGTCTGGTCGGCGGGCGCGGCCGCCCTGCGACGGGTCCGAGTGCGCCCGTGAATTGCCAGTTTGCCCTCCGCACAGAGCCAGGAGACCCCATGCGCCACGAGACCGGACGACGATTCATCAAGCGACTGCGCGTGAAGCTGCCCGACGCGCCGGGCTGGCTGGGCCAGTTCACCACCCGCCTGGGCGACCTGGGCGTGCGCTTCGGCGAGATCCACACCGTCCACATCGGCAAACGCGACCGCATCCGCGACCTGGACGTGCTGCTGCCCAGCGCGGCGGCCCTGGAACAGGCCCTGGAGGCCATCCGCGCCATGGCGGGCGTGGAGCTCTTGGGCATCACGGACGTGGTGCGCGAGCGCCACCTGGGCGGCAAGGTGGAGATGACCCCGCGCGTCAAGGTGGAGACGGTGGACGACCTGGGCATCGTCTACACGCCCGGCGTGGCCTCCATCTGCCTGGAGATCCACCAGAACCCCGAGCTGGCCCTGACCTACACGGGGATCCAGAACACAGTGGCCATCGTGACCAACGGCACCGCCGTGCTGGGGCTGGGGGACATCGGGCCGGTGGCCGGCATGCCCGTGATGGAGGGCAAGGCCCTGCTCTTCCACTTGCTGGCCGGGATCAGCGGCATCCCCATCCTGCTGGATGCGCGCGACCCCGAGGAGATCATCGCGGCGGTGAAGGCCATCGCCCCCACCTTCGGCGCCATCAAGCTGGAAGACATCAAGGCCCCGGAGTGCTTCGAGATCGAGGCCCGGCTGGACGCCCTGCTGGACATCCCCGTGATGCACGATGACCAGCACGGCACCGCCACCGTGGTGCTGGCCGCGCTGCTCAGCATCGCGCGCCAGAGAGAACTGGACCTGGCACACGCGGAGGTGGGAATCGTCGGGCTGGGCGCCGCCGGCGCGGGCATCCATCAGCTGCTCAGCGCCTACGGCGTGAAGACCATTTACGGCGCGGACATCAATCCGCTGATGAGCGAGCGCTTCGCCTCCAAGGGCGGCCAGCCCACGGATCTGGCCGGCGTGATGGCCCGCTCCTCCATCGTCATTGCCACCACGGGCGTGCCCGGGCTGATCAAGGCAGCCCAGGTCCGGCCGGGACAGGTGATCCTCGCCCTCTCCAACCCCAACCCGGAGATCGAACCCGACGAAGCGCTGGCGGCGGGCGCCTCCTTCGCGGCGGACGGCAAGGGCGTCAACAACGCCATGGCCTTCCCCGGGCTGTTCAAGGGCGCGCTGACCGCACGGGCCCGCACCATCAACAACGAAATGAAGATCGCCGCGGCCCGGACCATCGCCTTGAACGCGTTGGAGGGCGACCTGACGCCCAACATCCTGGACCGCGCCGTGCACGCGGAGATCGCCGCCGCCGTGGCCGCCGCCGCCTGGGCGTCCGGCGTGGCCCGCGGTGGGGGCGACGAATCGCACAGCCACTATCAGAAGGAGATTCCCGCATGATCCGCAGCGCAACCGCCCATTGGCAGGGCGACCTGAAGGCCGGCCGGGGCACCCTCAGCTCAGCCAGCGGCGTGCTCCAGGAGACGGCCTATTCCTTCCACACCCGCTTCGAGGACGGCGCCGGCACCAACCCGGAGGAGCTGATCGCCGCGGCCCACGCGGGCTGCTTCTCCATGGCGCTCTCCGCCCAGCTGGGCGCGGCGGGCTTGACGCCCACCTCCATCAAGACCGCGGCGCAGCTCAGTTTCGAGAAGCTCGAGGCCGGCTTCACCATCACCAAAATCCAGCTGACCTGTCGCGCCAGCGTCCCGGGCGCCACGCCCGAGGCCTTCCAGACCGCCGCGCAGTCCGCCAAGGCCGGTTGTCCGGTGAGCCGCGTGCTCAACGCGGAGATCAGCCTGGACGCCGCGCTGGTCTAGCATGGCCGAAGAGCTGGGCTTCAGTTGGCGCGAGCAGGGCGATGATGAGTTGGCCATCCAGCGCCACGGCAGTACGGTCACGGTGCTGCGCGGCGCCGCCGCCCGGCGCGCGCGAGCCCAACTGGCGGGACTGGAAGCCGATGCCGTCCAGCAGCTGCTGGCCCGTCTGACCGGCAACTACCGGCGGGGCAACGAAGGCGTTGCGGCACGGCATCCGCGCAATCGCTGAGGCCGCGAGGCCAGTTGTTTCGACAAGCGCTGGGCGGCCCCTTCCCCCTGCAGGGGGAAGGTTGGGATGGGGGTTTTTCGCGATTCGGCAGTCTGCCGGGTTGCCTTGTTTTCCACCTTTCTGCTGGCGCCAGAAAGGTGGAACGGCCGGTTAGGTGCCAAAGAGGCGCTTTTTTCAGCGGCCGTAACTAGGCGGCCTCGCGGCACGGGCGGTTAGCCCGCCGTCAAACAGACGGCCGGATGAAGTGATTCCTGGTCCAGTTGTAGTTGGTTCGCCCTTCGGGCTTCACCCATTTTCTGGTTCAGCGCTGCGCGCTTAACCTCACTCAACCAATTCGTCATCCCCCGGCTCGACCGGGGGATCCCATGGCACAGTGACTGTCATTCCGGCGAAAGCCGGGATCCCATGGTCCGTGCGCGGCGAAGCCAATTCCCTTCCCTCGCCCCCGGCGGGGGAAGGCCCGGCTTCGCAACGCGAAGACGGGATGGGGGCACGCGAGAGTTCAGGTCCAGCCTGCCGCGCAGCACCTGGTCTTCCGATCCCCCATTTTCCTCTGCACCCGCCGCCCGCCGATTCCCAACTTGCAGCCGCAACCCGTCCTCCCCGCTGTGGAGATTCGCCCCATGTCACGCTTTCCGCAAGGACTTCTTCTGCTGCTGTTCTGGGTCGGCGCGGCCCAGGGCCTGATCCGTGTCCCCCAGGACGTGGATTCCATCCAGACCGCCATCGATTTGGCCATGGATGGCGACACGGTGGTCGTGGCCCCAGGGACCTGGTACGAGCGCTTGCACATTAACTCGGGCCAAGTCACGTTGTGCTCGAATTTCCTATTCAGCCAAGACAGTGCGGACATTGTGGCCACCATTTTGGATGGGCAGTTCCAGGGCACGATCCTCAGCGTGGATATGGATGCTGAAAGTCGCCTTGAACTGAATGGATTCACGGTTACCCGTGGACAAGGTGCCTATGACGCGGAGACAGGAGATCGAGTCGGTGGAGGAGTGGATTTCATTCAAGCGGGGACCGTGTACCTGAGCAATCTGGTATTTCATAACAATCGTGCGCCCCGCGCGGGATCAGCTGTGTTTTACATAGATTTTCAACATCCTAGCTCTGCGCGATTTGTTCTCAATAATGTCAATTGCTTCGAAAATGAATACACCAATTCTTACAATGCGGCTTATGGGGCAATCCACATATCTTATGCAAAGAGAATTGAAGCAAGTCGACTTAGAATTTCAAATATTAATCAGTCAATGTATAAACAGTACCTGTTAGTTGCAAGCGACACATTAGAAGTTGATGATTGCTCGTTCTCAGGACTAACAAACATGTTGGGGATGCCCTATAAATTTGGTGCTTATGACAACTACGGAAGATCTATGTATATGCAATTAACTAATATCAACATTTCTGAAAATGTATTCAATAATGTGGGGGGATTTGCTTTTGTGCAAGGATACAATGGTTTTTGCAGACTGCACAACATAAGGATGGAAAATAATGTTTTCCCCAATGGAGGAATGCAGTTTGAATTTGGGAACTATGGAACTTATTTAGCAGATAGTATCTTCATTTGCGGTAACCAATCGGCAAAATCGTACGCATTGTTCAATTGTCAGATTCCAGGCACCATTACTAACCTCTTTGTCATCGGCAACCACATGGGCAGCCATGCTGAGTTCGAACCGACTTGGCCGGGTGAAAATGCCATTATGGAGGATCTAAGTATTGACGGGGCCATCTTTGCGGACAATGTGCTGGAGCGGTCCTTGGCACCGCCGGGGCAATATACGAGCGGGGGGCATCTTCTGCATTTAAGTGGACACACCGCTGATTCGCTCTTTTATCGAAACATGAGTTTCATCAATAACCTACATATTGATCCGGATGTATATGAAATGGCAGATGTGTATGCAGGGATCCCCGGCGCAAATGATGGTCGTTTAATTGATGGCATCTATGGTGTTCGTCCTCATTACTTTGAGATGGATTCATGTGTGTTCATTGGGAATCGACAACCCAATATCATCCCTGAAGTTGAACCAGTGAATTCGCCAGGCGCGCAGTTTTACATTGGAAGCAATGTATGGATTTACGGGGGGACAGACATTTTCACACGAATTGTTAAAAATGTTCAAATGATTGATTGTGATGATGGTGGTATTGTAATAGGAAACAAGGGAGATTTGTTTGTTGACAATGTGATGATTATAAATAACAAGCGAGCGGGATTGGCTATTGGCTGCAATGATACTAATTACACTGCCAATGTAAATAATGTTTATATCTCAAATCTTCAACAACAAGAATCCTACACGGAATTTCCATATTATAGCTGCCACCAAAATGCTTTGTCTTTAGTTATTAGGAGTAATCAAGCGAATGATATATCGAACATTACAATAGAAGGATGCGATGTTCCGTTTATTATTAGAAATGAAGAATCATATGAAGGAACGATAATTCGGAATAGCTTGTTCTCAGAAAATGGATCGATTGACTTTGAAAACCCTAATGGGCAGCCAATTACATTTGAGTATTGTCTTTTGCCAGAGGACCGTCCAGGAGTCGGCAATTTGGTTGAAGTTGATCCCCTATTCGATGAAATGCTTGGCCCACCGTGGCTTTCGGTCCTATCTCCTTGCATCGATGCCGGCATTCCGGATCCCATGTGGGATGATCGTGAGGACCCCACCAATCCAGGTCACGCCCTTTGGCCCAGCCAGGGCACGTTGCGGAATGACATTGGCTATACCGGCGGTCCGCATGCCACTCTTTACGATACCACGTGGACCCATCTGCCCAAGTGGGAACCTAGGACAATCCCCCAGGTCTTTTCCCTGGGCGCGCCCTGGCCCAACCCCTTCAATCCCGTGACCTGGATCCCAATCACGTTGCAGAGTCCGGCAGCCTTCACATTAGCTGTGTACAATCTGCTGGGGCAGCAGGTGGGACTTCTTCACCACGGTCCCTTGCACGCCGGAACCCATGTATTCCCATTGGAAGCGCAGTCCTTGGCCAGTGGCACCTACGTCGTCACCATGACCTGTGCCGGTCGAGTGCAAAGCCGCGCCATTACCCTGTTACGCTGAGCTGCCGTCGGGCAGCCGCAATCCGTCCTCCCCGGTGTGGAGATTCGCCCCATGTCACGCTTTCCGCAAGGCCTTCTTGTACTGCTGTTCTGGGTCGGCGCGGCCCAGGGCCTGATCCGTGTCCCCCAGGATGTGGACTCATTGCAGTCCGCCATCGATTTGGCCATGGAGGGCGACACGGTGCTGGTGGCGCCGGGCACCTGGACGGAGCGAGTTCACATTCCTTCAGGGACCCTCTGCCTGGCCTCCAACTACATCTTCAGCGGCGATAGCACGGACATCGTGAACACGGTACTGGACGGCCAATTGGAAGGCACGATCATCTCCGTGGAGATGGACGAGGCTAGCCGGCTGGAGATCAATGGCCTGACCTTTACCGGCGGCATGGGAAGCTTCATCTTCGAAACGAGCGATCTCATTGGCGGAGCCATTGACATCGTCACGTGCGGCCATGTCAACTTGTCCAATCTGGTTTTCTTTGGGAATCGTGCGATTGGCAGTGGGCCACCAGCCGTATGCTACGTGAATCTCGTGGTACCAACGCCTGAAGCTCATTTCGTGCTCACGAACATCAACTGCTATTCGAATATTTCCCCATCGAATAACGATCACGCTATCACTATTTCGAATGCCATGACAGTATATGCAAACCGTTTGCGGATTTCTAATCAAGGATCCACAGTAACGACTCAGTACAGGTTGAGCGCTTGCGACAGTATTATCGTCAGTGATGCTGTTTTTACGGGGTTGGATAGTCTGCGTCAAAGCCCCTTCTATTTTTCTACTCGTCACAACTCGGGCTGGCCAGCGAGGTATGCATCATTCCGAGACATCTACTTCTGCGGAAATACCGTAACTGGCGATATGACCTACACATTCTCGACGGCTGACTTCGGTGAAACGATTGCGCGGAACATCCACTTCGAGGACAACTACTTTCCCGAAGGCAGCCTATCGCTCACGTTCGGCTACC
This sequence comes from Candidatus Delongbacteria bacterium, assembly GCA_041675285.1. Lineage (NCBI taxonomy): Bacteria > Candidatus Delongiibacteriota > Candidatus Delongbacteria bacterium. Next base: position 109,962 of record JBAYTZ010000007.1, on the reverse strand, counting down.
GGGGCCAGGTGGATGCGGACAGCCTCTACATTCGTGACAACCGGCTGGACCAGAGTTACAATCTTTTCCAACTCCTGGCGCCAGGTGAGGTGCGGAACCTGATTGTAACGGGAAATCGGACCGGGCGGGTGGAGTACTTCTACACGGGGAACCCAGATGATCATACCCATTTTGAGCGCGGTAACCTATACCATGCACTGTTTGAGAACAACACATACATCGCGCGTCAGATGGAGGACATTGATCTTGGGGTCGGTGGTTCCATGCTCTACGTGGGGGGGGAAGAGGCGGACAGCATGGTCCTGCACAATGTGCAGTTCTTGAACAACCTCTATGTGGATCCGGACGTGTACGACGAATCTCATATGGCGGAGGCGGACTTCTGGGGCATTGGCCCCAACCTTGGACGCCTGCTCTTCAGCGGCGCCAACTACGCCTATCCGCCCGGAGCCCTGGTTCTGGACTCCTGCGTCTTCGTCGGGAACCACCAGCCCAACATCATGCCCGATGGCGTGACCGCGATGCTTCACACCGTGGGGAGCAGTGTTGAGATCAGATCGGCGTCCCAAACCGAGCAATTCAATCTTTACATCCGCAACTGCCGGATGATTGATGGCGATGACGGAGGCTTCTGGATCCAGAATCGGGGTGGAATCACGTCCATCGAGAACCTGGAGATCATCGACGTCGGCCGCTTTGGTCTCACTTGTTACGCAGCCAGCGATTCGGACCATGCCTACAGCACGCTCCGAAACATCTACGTGAAGCATGTCTTTCGCCAGGAGTACTATGGGAGCATTCCTCGCGAGAATTCGCTTCACCATGCACTGTTCCTGGGCAACCTGCAGCCGGATCAATATGATGTCAGCAACGTCACCCTTATGGACTGCGACCTGCCGGTCCTGCTGCGCTGCTCGAACAACGGGCCTGGATTCACAATGCGGAACTGTCTGCTGGACAACAACGAGGCGGACTGGTTCTTCCACCCACTGGGGCAGGAAGCGGGGTTCGAGTACTGTCTGCTTCCTGGGAGTTTCCCAGGTGCCGGCAACGTGTGGGGCGTGGACCCCGGATTTGATCCCGAACTGGAGGCGCCCTGGCTGGCGGCGGACTCCCCTCTGATCGATGCGGGGGATCCGGATCTAGGCTACAACGACCTGGAAGACCCACTCGCCCCCGGAGTCGCCCGCTGGCCCAGTCAGGGCGCGCTGCGCAACGACATCGGGTACACGGGCGGTCCTGCGGCCAAGTTGACGGGCGTGTTCTGGGTGGGCGTGCACGAGAAGCCGGAGGTGGGGTTCCGGCCAGTGGATATCAGCCTGGGCGCCCCGTGGCCCAACCCCTTCAACCCCGTGACACGCATTCCCTTCACCCTCATGCGCCCAGAGGTCATTAAGCTCAGCGTGCATAATCTGATGGGTCAAGAAGTGGCCGTGCTGGTGAATGGCCTACGCATGGCCGGCAGGCAGGAAGTCGTGCTGGATGGCGCCGGGCTGGCCAGCGGGCTCTACTTCGTCACGCTGGAAGTGGGCGCACGGCGCGAAAGCCGCACCATCACCCTGCTGCGCTGACCTCTCGCGCTGGCGGCTCACCTCAGAGCCACGGAGTCACAGAGGCCGGATAGGTCTTGGCTTGGGTTGCGCGTGACACGTTCGAGGATCTGCCTGAGCACGAAGACTCAAAGGCTCGAAGACGGGCGGACTTGGGGGTTGAGCACGCCCCCATCCCATCGCGCCCCGGCGATGCCGGGTCGCGCCTTCCCCATGCCCACGCTTGCGTGGGCCCGGGGCATCGAGGGAAGGGAATTGGCTTCGCCTCGCCCAAGCCATGGGATCCCCCGGTCAAGCCGGGGGATGACGAAAATGGTTGCGTGAGGTGAAGGCCGCAGGACTGAACCAGAAACTGCGTGAAGCGCGAAGCGCGAACCAACTACAACTGGACCAGGAATCACTTCATCCGGCCGTCTGTCTGACGGCGGCCGTGAGGCCGCCTAGTTACGGCCGCTGAGAAAAAGCGCCTCTTTGGCTCCACCTTTCTGGCGCAAGCAGAAAGGTGGAAAACATGGGGCCCGCCAGGTCGGTGCCAGAGCAGTGTCCATTTCTGGTGCCAGCGAAAAGGTGGAAACCAAGGGATCCGGCAAACTCCGGGGTGAAGGGGCGGGAGTCCCTCAGCTTGCCTTGCCAGCCTGGGGCAGGGAGCCGGGAGCGCCGCCCAGCTCGTCGTAGCGCTTGCGCAGGGCCTGCAGATCCTCCCAGGCGGGGCGCTTCCAGTGGATGTTGCGCAGCAGGGCGGCGGGGTGGTAGGTCACCCGCAGGGGCACGCCCTGGTAGCTGAATTCCTCGCCCCGCATGGATCCCAGACTGCTCTCGCGGCCCAGCAGCGTGTTGGCCGCCACCTTGCCCAGCGCCAGGATCAGCTTGGGCTTCAGGAAGTGCAGCTGGTGGTCCAGGAAGGGACGGCAGGCCACCAGCTCGTCCACGCCGGGATTGCGGTTGCCGGGCGGCCGGCACTTGAGCGTGTTGCAGATGAACAGATCCTGGCGGGCGAAGCCGATGGCCGCCAGCATCTTGTCCAGCAGTTCCCCCGCCGGGCCCACGAAGGGCTCGCCGCGCAGATCCTCCTGCTCGCCGGGGGCCTCGCCCACCAGCACCAGATCCGCGTTGGTCCGGCCCACGCCGAACACCGTCTGGGTGCGGCGGCCCGCCAGCCCGCACAGCTTGCAGGCGCAGACCGCGGCCCGCAGCTCGTCCAAGCTGGACCAACGCAATTCCAACGGGCGGACTGGCGGGGCATTCAGCGGCGCCTTTGCCGGCGGCGCCTTGACCGGCGGCGCGGCGGCGGGAGCGGTCGGCCGCAGGCTGCCGCCCGACCACGGGGAGGGTTGAGAGGTAGAAGCCGGCGCGGCGGGCGCCCCCGCACCCCGGCTCTCCAGGGCCTTGCGCAGGCGGGCCGGATCCCGGAACAGCGCCGGATCCACGCCGGCGGGCAGGGGCAGCGCGCCGAACTCGGCCTGCCCTTCCAAAAGCTCCAGCAGTCGGGCCTTGAGGGTGTCGCTCACGGCCGGGCGTCCAGCAGGTGGGCGGCGCGCCGCAGGATGTGGCGGGCGGCGTCGAGCTTGTCCAGCAGCGGCAGTTCCTCCACCGAGCCGTCGCGCCCCAGCAGCGTGACGCGGTTGGTGGGCGAGCCGAAGCCCGCGCCCTCCGTCCGTGGATTGTTCACGCAGACCAGGTCCAGATCCTTGCGGCGCAGTTTGTCGGCCCCGTGCTCCAGCTCCTGCTCCACCTCCAGGGCGAAGCCCACGTGGACGCGGCCGGCCCGCCCGGGCAGCTGGGCCAGCGAGCCCAGGATGTCCTCCGTCGGCCGCAGGGGCAGCAGCCACTCGCCGCCGTCCTTCTTGCGCTTGCCGGGCTGGAACTCGGGCGCGTAGTCGGCCACGGCCGCGCACATCACCACCAGGTCCGCGTCGCGGGCCTGCTCGCGCAGGGCCGCGGCCATCTGCGCGGCGGAGCGCACGTCCGTGCGACAGACCCCCAGCGGGGTGGGCAGCTCCACCGGTCCGGCCACCAGCCGCGTCTCGGCGCCCATCCGCTGCGCGGCACGCGCCAGGGCGAAGCCCATCCGGCCGCTGGAGCGGTTGCTCAGCACGCGCACCTCGTCGATGTCCTCCACCGTGGGTCCGGCACTGACCAGCACGCGGCGGCCGGCCAGTTCGCCCGTGCGCTGGATCTGCCACTCCAGCCACTCGTGGATCACCTCGGGCTCGGCCATCCGGCCGGCGCCAGTCTCGCCGCAGGCCAGCCAGCCGGAGTCGGGCTCCACCAGAGTGTGGCCGAACTCCTGCAGGCGCTGGCAGTTGTGGCGCACGGCGGGATTGGCCCACATGCGGTGGTTCATGGCGGGAGCGAAGAGGATGGGCTTGTCGAAGGCGCAGATCAGCGTGGAGAGGAAGTCGTCGGCGAGGCCCTGGGCGGCCTTGCCCAGGATGTTGGCCGTGGCCGGCGCCACCACGAAGCGCTCGGCCCAGGCGGAGAGGTCGATGTGCTCGGCGCCCTCCACCCGGCCCTCGGCGAAGGGATCCGCCAGCACCGGGTGACCCGAGAGGGTGGAGAAGGTCAGCGGCCCGACGAACTGGGCCGCATGACGGGTCATCACCACCCGGACGTCGTGACCGGCGCTGACCAGCCGCCGCAGCAGCAGGCAGGACTTGTAGGCCGCGATGCCGCCGGTGACGCCCAGCAGGATCTTGGCGCTAGCGGGATTCTCCATCGACCGGATCCAGGTAGTCGTACTTCACCGTGCCGTCCAGCATCTCGCGCACGGCCTGCACCGAGGGCTTGGTGAAGAAGGGCAGCTCCAGCTCCTCGGGCTCCTCGGGCGCATCCTCACTCAGGTTGAGGGTGGCCTGGTATTCCTCGTGGATCCGGCTGAGAATGGACTTCTGATGCTCGTTCACCTGGCGCGCACGCAGGCCCATCACCAGGATGGCCTCGTAGATGTTGTGGTTGCGCAGCTCCAGGTCTTCCTTGGTGGTCTCATGCAGGCTCTGCACGGCGTTCCTCCCCTTCTTCCGCCGGCTGCAGGAAGGCCTCCAGGCAGCGGAGCAACTCGAGATAACTTGATTCCAGCCGATCGTTGACCACCCGGCAATCGAAGCGGGCGGCCAGTTCCAGTTCCTCGCGACAGCGGGCCAGGCGGATCTGCACCTGCTCCTCGCTCTCGCTGCCCCGCGCCCGCAGGCGGCGTTCCAGTTCTTCCAGCGAGGGCGGCGCCACGAAGACCAGCCGGGCCTCCGGATACTGGCCCTTGAGGTTCAGCGCGCCCTTCACGTCCAGATCGAAAACCACGTGCCGGCCCGCCTGGCGCAGCCGCTCGATCTCGGTCTTGAGCGTGCCGTAGCGGTGGGCGAAGAAGGCCTCCCACTCGGCGAACTCGCCGGCCTGCACGCGCCGTTCGAACTCCTCCGGGCCGATGAAGTAGTACTCCCGGCCCTCCTGCTCGCCGGCCCGCGGAGGCCGCGTGGTGCAGGAGACGGCGAAGGCGAAACGCCCGTGCCCGGCCAGCAGGCGCTTGAGCAGCGTGCTCTTGCCCGCGCCCGAGGGCCCGGCCATCACCACCAGACCGCCGGTCATCGGGAGCATCCCGTCACGTCGCCCCGGCCGATCACTCGACGTTCTGCACCTGTTCGCGGATCCGTTCCACCTCTTCCTTGATCTGCACGACCAGGTGGGTGATCTCCGTGTCCGGCGTCTTGGAGCTGGTGGTGTTGGCCTCGCGCACCAACTCCTGCAGGATGAAGCCCAGCTTGGACCCCACCGGCTGCCCGCTCTCCAGCGTCTGGCGGAACAGCTCGCTGTGACTCTGGAAGCGCACGATCTCCTCGGAGATGTCCTGCTTGTCCAGCAGCAGCGCCACTTCCATCTCGAAACGCTCGGGCCGCAGCTCCGAGCCCTCCAGCAGCTTGTTCAGGCGCTCCTGCAACTGACGCCGGATCTCCGGCCGGTTGGCCTCCCAGGCGGCGCGGATGCGCGCGAAGGCGCTCTCGATGGTCTCCAGCCGCGCCACGAAATCCTGGCGCAGGGTCTCGCCCTCGCGGCGCCGGGTCTCGTGGAAGGCATCCAGGGCCAGACCCAACGCCTCGCCGGCCACGCCGAAGAGGGCGTCGTTCTCGCCCGCGGGCTCGCCGGTGGAAAGCACGCCGTCCAGCTGGAGCAGCTCGCGCGTGCCCAGGGTCTCGGGCACCTGCAGGTTCAGCGCCAGCCGGCGGGCGGCGTCGCGGTAGGCGCGGGCCAGGCCCTCGTCCACCTCGATCTTCAACTCGGCCTCCGCCGTGCGCGTCACGCTCATGTAGAGGTTGAGCTTGCCGCGGCTGATGGCCTGTTTGAGCCGCTCCCGGATGGGATGCTGGTAGGCCATCAGCGGCCGGGGCAGCTTGAGCCCGATTTCCAGGAAGCGATTGTTCAGGCTGGACAACTCCGCCTGCACCTGATATCCGGCGCCGCTGGCCGTTCCCCGGCCGAAGCCGGTCATGGACTGGATCATGAGATTCCGCGGTTCGGGCCCCGACCCCTTGCGGGTCGACGGCGCGTCGACACTGGCCGGGCGCTTAGCCCAGATAAGCCTTCAGATTCTTGCTGCGACTGGCGTGACGCAGGCGCCGCAGGGCCTTTTCCTTGATCTGGCGCACGCGCTCGCGGGTCAGGCTGAACTTCTCGCCGATCTCCTCCAGCGTCATGGGATGCTCCCGGTGCAGGCCGAAGTACAGCCGCACCACCTCCGCCTCGCGGTCGGAGAGCGTGGCCAGGGCCCGCTGCACTTCCGTGCGCAGGGACTCGCCCATCAGGTTGCTGTCCGGCGCCGGCTGGGACTCGTTGTGCAGGATGTCCAGCAGGCGGTTCTCTTCGCCCATGTTGAAGGGCGCGTCCATGGACAAGTGCCGGCCCGAGCGCTTCATGGTGTCCGTCACTTCGAAGGCGGACATCTCGAGCTCGTTGGCGATCTCCTCGGCGGTGGGCTCGCGCTCCATCTGCTGTTCGAGCTGGTTGTAGGTCTTGCCGATCTTGTTCAGCGCGCCCACGCGGTTCAGGGGCAGCCGCACCACGCGGCTCTGCTCCGCCAGGGCCTGCAGGATCGACTGCCGGATCCACCACACGGCGTAGGAGATGAACTTGAACCCGCGGGTCTCGTCGAAGCGCTTGGCGGCCTTGATCAGGCCGAGGTTGCCCTCGTTGATCAGGTCGCAGAGGTCCAGGCCCTGGTTCTGGTACTGTTTGGCCACCGAGACCACGAAGCGCAGGTTGGCCTTGGTCAGCGTCTCGAGCGCCGTCTGGTCCCCCTTCTTGATCCGCTTGGCCAGTTCGATTTCCTGGTCAGCGGTCAGGAGTTCCACCTCGCCGATTTCCTGGAGGTACCGTTCCAGGGTCTGGTTCGCTCGCACAGCGGCTCCCGTTAGTCTCCGAGGTCGATCGCCTCGATGGTCGTCCGCTTTTCCCGGATGATGTGCACCAGGACCGCGGACTTGGCTTTCGTCAGTTCCTTCTCCGCCGCGGCGTATTCCTTGGCGTTGCGGACCGGCGTCTTGTCCAGGCGGAAGATCACGTCGCCCACGTTCAGGCGGCCCCGCGCGGGGGAATCCCGCCGGATGGCCGTGATCACCACGCCGCCGTTCCGCTTCAGCAAGGCCTCGTCCAGCCGGAAACGACGAATCAGATTCTCATCGGCGGTGGCCACCTCCAGACCCAGCAGGTCCGGCTCGACGGCTTCCGGCGCGGCACCCGGGCGCACACCCTCCACCTTCATGGCCGCGGCGCGATCCGCCAGCACGAAGGTCAGGGTCTTGGCGTCTCCGTCCCGCAAAATCCGGGCCTTGACCTTTTCGCCCGGGGCGGTCTGGGCCACCTGCATGCGGAAATCGGCCACATCCGTCACGGAATGGCCGCCCCAATCCTGGACCACGTCCCCGGCCTGCAGGTCACCCGCGGCCGCGGGGCCGTCCTCCTGGACGGAATCCACGAACACGCCCTGGACGTCCGTATCCAGCCCCAGGGCCTTCTTCATCTCCGTCGTCAACTCGCGGGGCACCATGCCCAAGTAGCCGCGCACCACGGCTCCCCGATCCCGCAAGTCCTGGTACACCTTCTTGGCCATGTTGATGGGGATGGCGAAGCCGATCCCCTGGGCCTGGGTGTTGATGGCCGTGTTGATGGCCATCACCTGGCCATGGATGTTCACCAGCGGACCGCCGGAATTGCCAAAGTTGATGGCCGCGTCCGTCTGGATGAAATTCTGAAAGATCGGCGCGCCGCCGGCGATGTTCAGGTTGGCGCGTCCCGTCCCGCTGATCACCCCCACCGTCAAGGATTGCTCCAGCCCGTAAGGATTCCCAAGCGCGATGGCCCAATCGCCGACACGAATTTCATCCGAATTGCCCAGGGGCGCCGCCCGGCCGGCCGCGTGCTTGGCGTCGATCCGAACCACGGCCACGTCGGTGTCCGGATCCGTGCCGATCACCTCACCCTTGACCTCCCGCTTGTCGGACAGCACCACCGTCAGTTCGCTGGCGTTCTCGATCACGTGGTTGTTGGTCAGGATGTAGCCGTCGTTGTCAATGATGAAGCCGGTGCCCGAACTGGACATCTTTTCCAGATCCTGGTGGAACCGGTCGTCCGGGATGCCGAACATTTCCGGGCCGAAGCCGAACCAATCCCCGGGGTTCTGCTTCAGGTTCGACGTCACCTTGATGTGCACCACACTGGGCAACAGGCGGTCGGCCACGGCCACGAACGGAGAAGTGCCCCGGTCATCCACGGTCAACGGGAGCGAAGCGGGCATGATCCAGCCCCCCGCACTCCCGTCTCGGGAACCTGCGTTCTGCAGCATTCCAGCCAGGGCTGCCGGCGTCCATCCCTTCGCAGAAGCAAAAAGCACGCCGAGAATCAAACAACCCGTTGCAATGATGCTGGTCAGAATACTAGTTTTCAGCAGTTGCAGACGTTCAGACTTCATGGCATTTTTTCCCCAGAATGATTAAGGTAGCTCTCCTCCCCTGACAGGACAACGCTGTTCGGAAGAAAAATTGGACAGCAGCGGGTGTCCCTTGTCCTTCAACGGTCATCCTGTCTGAAGGGCTGGTCAAAACCACCCCTTGCAGCCATTTGTTCCATGTCGGACAGTTTTAGTTCAGATGGTGGGATTTCAATCCGGATAGAGCAAGGCGGTGCGGCGAAGTTCGCGAAAGGCCCGCTTGTCCCGCGCCAGCTCCTGCTTCAGGTCCGCCAGCGGGCGGCCCTCCGCCAGCCGCGTGAGAATCCGCTCCGTGCCCAGCGCCTTGCAGAACATCCGCCGCTGGGCTTCGCCGGCTCCCGCCAGGGGATCCACACCCCCCGCCTTCAGGCACTCCAGCAGCGCCAACTGCGCCAGCCCGGGATCCAGGCTGGGCAAATCCGTCACCAGCAAGCGGATGCCCCGACAGCTCTTGCCCGCCCAGGAACCGGCGCAAGGCGTCCAGCGCCAGGGAATGGCGCGCAGCCCGGGCACCAGGGCGGCGTTGAAGGCGGCGGCCATGGCCTCCGCGTCCGCCTCGACGGTGCCGGCCACCCAGAAGGGCGAGGCCGTGCCGATGCCGATGGAGACCGTGCCCAGCTCGCCCACCGCCCCCGTGATCCCCATGGCCAGGGGCGTGTCCCAGTTGGGGACATTGGGCGAGGTGGGAATCCAGGGCAGGCCCGTCTGGAGCTGGGTCATGCCCCGGCGCCAGCCGCGCATGGGAATCACCCGCAGCCGGCAGCCGATCTGGAAGGACTGGTTGTAGAGCTGGGCCAGCTCGCCGATGGTCAGACCGTGCACGTACGGCACCGGGTAGAGCCCGATGAAGCTGGACCAGGCCGGCTCCAGCGTCAGGCCGCCCAGCAGCTGACCGCCGGTGGGATTGGGGCGGTCCAGCACCACCACCTCCACCTTGGCCTTGCGCGCGGCCTTCATCACTTCCGCCAGGGTGGACGTGAAGGTGTAGGGCCGGATCCCGATGTCCTGGATGTCGAACAACACCTGATCCAGCCCCGCCAGCAGGGCCGGATCCACCTGGTTGGAGCCCTGGTAGAGACTGCTCACCGGCAGGCCGCTGCCGGGATCGCGCTCGTCCAAGATCTGCTCCCCGGCGGGCCGGCTGCCGTCCAGCCCGTGCTCGGGGGCGAACAGCCGGACCAGCTTGAGGCGGGGATGCGTGGCCAATAGCTCGATGCTGCTGCGGCCCTGGGCATCCCGGCCGGTCTGGTTGGTGACCAGCGCCACCCGCTTGCCCTGCACGCAAGCCAGAGAGTCGCTGAGCAGAACCTCCAGCCCGCTCAGCACCCGGGGCGCCGCTAGGGGACTGCGGAAGGGACCTTTGGCCCCCGCCGGCAACGCCAGCAGCAGGCTTAGGCCAACGCCGAGCCATCCGGCCGCAGCCCAGCGCAGGAAACTCATTTCAACTCCTCCGGCACCGACTCCAGCCAGGCCGCCAGCCGGGTCAGCACGCGGTTGCGCAGCCGCACGGCGTCGCGCCCCGCCTGCTGGCCGGAAATCAACAGGCAGAAGGCCAGGCGCGGGCCGCGCTCGCGCTCCAGGTAGCCCGCCAGACCCACCACGCCCCGCAGGGTGCCGGTCTTGGCGGCCAGCCGGACACCGGCCGGCAGCTTGGGTCCGTCCAGACGCAGGGTGCCTTCCCCCGTGCCCGGCAACAAGCCGCGCAGGAGGCCCGGATGCCGGCGCTCCATCGCGGCCAACAACTCCACGAACTGGCGGGGCGCGATGGAGTTGTAACGCGAGATACCGGAGCCGTCCACCTGCCGACGCCAGCCCCGCACGCCCAGCGAGTCGCTCAGCACGCGCTCCACCAGGGTCGCGGCGCGCTCCCAATTGGTGCCTGTCAGGCCGGGCCGGTCCAGGGCAAGCCCCTGGAAGAGGCATTCGGCGCCCAGGTTCCAGCTCTCGGTCAGCACGCTGTCCAGCAGTTGGGCCAGCGGCGGACTCAGGTGCTGTTTCCAGACCGGCGCCACGGGCAGGGCCAGGGCGCCGTTCAGAACGGGCGGACGGGCTTCGCCGAACACCTCCTGGGCCGCCTCGAAGCAGACCGAGCGGAAGAGGGAATCCGGGTGCTCCACGCTGCAGGCGGGGTCGGGCGGACGCACGCGCCAGCGTGGCGCCGGGCCGCTGGGCGGCGGGGCCAGCGGCGCGATAAAGAAGATCTCGTCCCGGGCCTCTTCCCAGCGGCGGGTCAGGCGGGCCTCCGCGCCACGGGCGGCGGCTTCGTGCTCCACACGCAGCAGGGCCGAGCCCGGCAGCTCCCAGCCCCCCGGGCCGGAACGCGCCACCAGGCAGTTGCCCTGCACGGTCAGGTCGGAGGGCCGCGCGGCGAAGGGCGCGCCAGCGTCGTCCCACATCCAGCCGGGACCCTGGCGCTCCGCGGCGAAGCGGTTGGGCAACACGCAGACCGGGCCGGAGACCTGGTCCACGCCGGCCTGCCAGATCTGCAGGAAAAGCTGGCGCAGATCCTCGGCCCCCAGGCTGGGATCGCCGCCGGCCTCCACCCACACGTGCTCCACCTGCAGAAGTCCGCTCTTTTTCTGGAAGCGCAGCTCGCCGGGATCGTAGGCCACGCGCGTGGCGATGCGATGGTCAGGGCCCCAGAGCTCCAGCGCGGCACTGGCCGTGCAGAGCTTGATCAGCGAGGCGGGGGTCTGGCGCAACTCGTCCAGGCGGCCGTAGAGCCGGCGCGCGCCGCCCGCCGTCAGCTCCGAGACGGCCAGCTGCACCAGCAGGGAGTCGCCGCCCAGTCCGTCCAGCCAGGCCGCCAGCGAATCCGGCAGGGCCAGCCCGGACGCTGGCCCGGTGGCCGGCGCTCCAGCGGCCGGCCCGCGGGGCGCCTGCGGCGACCCGGCCGGATTGACGCCGCGGGCCAGCAGGGCCAGCAGCAGGACGGCGGCGCTCCAACGTCTCATCAGGCCTGATCCCCTCCGCGCAAGCGCTGGTTGAGGGCCCGGCGCCGCGCGATGGCCGCGTGCCGGATGCGCGTCTTGTTGCCGATTTTCATGTCCGCCGAGCGCTTGACGTCCGTGTTGTCCGGGTGCCGGCGATAGCGGTAGAGCACCTCGTGGAGCTTGCCCACGGTGTACTTCTCCGCCACCCGGGCCACCAGGTCGTAGTCCTCGGCGAAGTCGCCGTAGTGCTCCTCGTCGAAGCCGCCCAGCTCCTCGATCACCGCCCGCTGCCAGACGCGCACGGCGCCGGCGCCATCCACGCGCAGGTGGTTGTTGGGATCGTACTCCAGGTGCTTGATGATCCCCAACTCCGTCAGCGGCTCGCCGTCCTCGGAGATCAACTCGTAGTAGGAGATGGCCAGACCCCAGTCCGGATGGGCCTCCAGCCCCTCCACCGCGGCCTCCAGGGTGCGCGGTGTGTACTCGTCGTCCGAGTCCAGCTGGGCCACGTAGCGCCCGCTCGCGCGAGACACGCCCAGGTTGAGGGCGCGGGCGATGACGTTGCGGTCGTTCTCCAGCAGCCGCACGCGCGGGTCCTTGTCCACCCAGGCCTGGACCACGGCGGCGCCGTCGTCCGTGGAGCAGTTGTTCACGCAGATCACCTCCACCTGCGGCCAGCGGCCGTCCAGCACCGAGGCGATGGCCCGGTCCAGGAAGCGGGCGCGGTTGTGGAAGGGAATGACCACGCTCACCGTGCCCGGCTCGCCCACCGGCTTCACGGTGGCGGGCAGGTGGCTCAGGTAGGCGTCGTGGGCGCGCAGGTAGTTCTTGAAGGCGGTCTCGAACTCCATCTCCTCCGCCGGCCCGTAGAACAGGTAGCTGAAGCCGCCCTGCGGACCCTCGCCCGGCGAGAAGACCTTGCTGGCCCCCAGCTGGCGCGCGGCCGCGCTCTCCAACGGCCGCGGCCGCATGGTGCAGAGCACGGCGTCCAGCCCGAACCACTCCCAGCGATCCAGCATGCGCAGGCGCAGTTCGTACTCGTGGGCCGTGTTGAAGGCCGGGTCGTAGTTGCCGCTCTGCAAGAGGGCTGTTCGGCGCAGGAAGACCAGCGGTCCGACATTGACGCGCTCGGTCAGGTCGCCGGGCCAGAGCCGCGGCGTCAGCACTTGCTCCTCCGGCCCCGTCGGGCCGTCCGCCACCTCGCGCACGCGGCCGTAGAACGCCCCGGCCTTGGGTTGGGTCCGGGCCGCCAGCACGGCGCGCTCCAGCGCCTCGCGCTCCAGTTCCAGACCCTCCGGCAACTCGGCCACCAGCTCGGCGGATGCACGCGCGAACAGCGCGGCCTTCATGGAACTGAGGTTGCGGAACTCGTCCGTGACCAGGCGCAAGCGCGGATCCGCGGGCAGGTCCACTGTGCCGCGGCCGTTGGTGCAGACCAGCACTTCGAAATCACCCAGGCTCTGGTTGAGCAGGCTGTCAAGGCTGCGGAGGCAGGCCGCGCCGCCTTCCAGCGCCGGCAGGAGAAGAAGGACCTGAGGCATGGGACTCCTAGGCTTGCGAGGCCGGGCTCGTTAGCGCGCCAGGAGCATCTTGCCCGTCCACGCGCGGCCGCCGGCCTCCAGTCGGTAGATGTAGACCCCGCTGGCCAGTCCGCGGGCGTCGAATTCCAGTTCGTGCGGCCCGGCAGGCTGCTCGCCGTCCACCAGCCCGGCCACCTGTTGGCCCGCCAGATTCCAGACGCCGAGACGGACGGGGCCGGCCGCGCCCAGATTATAACGGATGTGGGTGAGCGGATTGAAAGGGTTGGGCACGTTGGGCAGCAGGTCCCAGCCCCGTGGCGCCTGGACTTCCACCGCCGTAGTGGGAATCAGGCTGATCACGGGGTGCTCGACCCAGGGGCTGGCGTTGTCGTGCACGTCCAGCGCGCGGATCCAGCAGTAGAGCGGATCTCCCGGCTGCAGCTCCCCGAGCGGGAAGCTCAGCATGCAGGTTCGTTGCGTTCCCGCATAGGCCAGGACAGCTGTCGCCACGTCCTCCTCCCCTGAGATCCAGACTTCGAAGTGGGAGAAGTCCGCGCCGTAGGGATGGTCCCAGCTCAAATTCAGCAGATCCTGCGTGGGCGGCCACTGATCGTAGTACCAGTCCGAGTTGCTCACGTTGGAGACCGCCACCGGCCCGCGGTTGTCCAGCGAGAAGCCCGGGCAGACCGGCGCGAAGGCCGGCTGTGGGAAGTCCACGCTGTGCGCGGCCACCCGGAACTCGTGCAGGTTGGGATGGCCCTCCCACTGGTCGTCCCAGGTGCTGAGCAAGGTCTGCCGCCAGCCGCCGGGCGTGCCCGTGGCCGGCAGGAAGCCGACGGAGAACCAGGGATCGCCCGGCGCCGCGTCCGGATAGCGCTGCCAGAGCGAGTAGCCCAGCACGGGGTTGCGCGGGGAGCCGTCGTTGGGCGAGGCCTGGAAGCGCAGCCAGACCCGGCCGCCCTCGTCGTCGGGCAGGTCCGTCACCTCCAGCAGGCGCGGCGGCAGCAGCAGGTCGTACTGGTCGAAGGGCAGCGCGCCCATGTCCCCCGGCGTGCCGTCGGGATCCAGCTGCAGGGGGTCGTCCCACACGTCCACCACGCAGTTCACCTGACTGGAATCATTCGGGGCCAGCCAGGTGAGGTGATAGTCGCCGGCCGCGCGCTCCACGAAGCCCGGCTCGCAGGTCCAGTCCGGCGCGTCCATGGCGGGCGGGAAGCCGCTGGTCTGAGGAAAGAAGTCGGTGAAGGGGATGTGGGCGAAACCCTCGCCCGTCAGCTCCGTGCCCGCCGGCGCGGAGAAGGCGAGGATGGACATGTTGCTCTCGAACTGGGCGCTGGGCGACGCCAGGAAGACGCCGCCCGCCGTGCCGCCCGTGTTGTCGGCCACGGTGCAGTGATCCAGGAAGAGCAGGCCGTTCTCCCGCACCACGGCGGCCCCGCCGGCGCCGGCGCAGGCGTTGTGATCCACGATGCAGTGGAAGAGCCGCGCCTCGCTGCCCGGCCCCACTTCCAAGGCGCCGCCGTCGCCCGGGTTGTTCACGCCCGTGATCCGCACGTGGCGCAGCTCCAACCGCGCGCCGTCCCGCAATTCCACGCCGCCCCAGTCCTCCCCTGCCAATGTGATGGGTGCCTCCGCTGTGCCCTGGATGCGGAGCTCGCCGGGTCCCGCGACGATGAGACGCTTTCCAGGCTGGAAGTGCAGGCGCATGCCGGGATCGATGCACAGGTCGCGCGTCGACGGATGGAGGACGAGTTCGATGAGATCGTCCAGCAGGGTAACGACCCCTGACGGGTGTGCCTCCCAGGAATAGCACGTCCAGTAGGGTTGTCCGCACGAGACATCGCAGCCGGTATCGTCGGTGGGGATGATGCGATTGGGAAAGGAAACCCCGCAAGGATAGGGGATCTGCTGCGGGCGACTCACCATGTATCCGAACCCCGGCCCGCAGAAACGCGCCCGACGCTCGACAATGGTGTAAGTGGCGTCTCCCTCGCAGTTGTCCACCAGCGAGTCCGCGTCCGCCACGAACTGGTACGCCAAGGGGGAGCCGCCCGTCGAGATGGCGCAGGGAATGACGTGGAGCTCGCTCTCATCGTCGTCATTGACAATGGTGATTGAGCCCGCGTATGGCGCACAACTGTTGGGATCCCAGCAGTCGACGACCGCCATGTCCTCCACCCGGATGTCGAACTGGTAGATGGCACGGGCGGGCCAGGCCGCCAGCAGCAGAGAGAACAGCCACATGCGGGCACTCATGAATTCCCTCCTTTCGCCGTTCATCCCGTGGGCACGTCCTGTGCCACGGTGATCCGTGGGCACAACGCGCCGCCGCTCACTTGAGCAGCAGCATCTTGCGCTGGGCGCACTGCCCGGGCGTCTCCAGCCGGTAGACGTACACGCCGCTGGCCAGTCCGCTGCCATCGAACAGCAGCTCATGCCGACCCGCAGGTTGGTGGCCGTCCACCAGGCGCGCCACTTCTGCACCGACCAGGTTGAAAACGGTCAAGCGCAGCTGGCCGGCTGTAGGCAGTTCATAGGCAATGCGAGTCGATGGATTGAAAGGATTGGGCAGGTTGGGCTCTAAAACAAAAGCCGCCGGACGCCCGGGCTCCAAATCCATTGAAAGGATGATGTATATCATGGCTGGCCCGGCATTTCCATGGCGATCCACGGCCCAAATCCACAGGAAGTAGATGCTGGGAGGGCCCCCTTCGAGTGTAAGGGTGCAGTGGGCGTCGGTTCCCTGGTAAACCAGCTGCGCGGTGTCTGGATCTTCCACTTGAGAGCCCAAGACCACGAAGTGGGAAAAGTCCTGCGGTGTCTCGTAGCTCCAATCCACGTCGCAATTCACCCAGAAGGGAGGCCAAGGATCCACCTCCCAATCCGTGTCCCACACGTCCGTCACCGGCTCCGGCGCCCGATTGTCCAGGGAGAAGCCGGGCACGACGGCGGAGAGGGCGGGCCCGCTGAACTGCACGCTGTGGGTGCCGATCAGGAACTCGTGGACGTTTTCGTGGCCCTCGAAGCGGTCGTCCAGCGTCGCCACCGGCACGACGTAGTGCCGGCCGGGGTCGCCTTGGGCCGCCACGGCTCCGGCGGCAACCCAGTCATCTTCATTCATGCCCGGATAGCGGATCCACACGGAGTACAATGTGGTGGGATTGATCCACGAGCCGTCGTTGGGCGAAGCCAGAAACTCCACCAGCACCGTGCCGCCCTGATCCTCGGCCCGATCCGTCACCGCCAGGATGGTGGCGGGGCGTAGCACCAGGTGCTGATCGAAGGGGAAAGCGCCCATGTCGCCGGGCGTGCCGTCGGGATCCAGTTCCAGCTCGCTGATGGACACATCGATGGTGCAGTTCACGAGACTGCCGTCTTCCGGCGCCCAGAACGAAATGTGGAAGTCCCCGGCGGACGGATTGAGATAACCCGGATCGCAATGCCAGCGCGGCGGCTGCAGGCCGGCGGGAAAGTCCTCCAGCTGCGGGAAGACATCGGTGCTTTCGAGATGCACGAAGCCCGCGCCGCGGATCTCGCTGCCCGCGGGTTCGGCGTGGGTCACGAGGCTCAGGTTGGCCTCCAGCAAGCACTGGCCGCCCTCCAGCTGCACGCCTCCCGTGGCGGCGCCGCGGTTGTGCGCAATCGTGCAAGCCTGCAGGCTGAGCACGGACTCCCCCGCCAGCCAGGCCGCGCCGCCGTCGCCGCTGGATTCGTTGCCGCTCACCAGGCAGCGGGTCAGCCGCACCTGGGCCTGATCCGTCAGCCGCAGGGCGCCGCCCGCGCCCTCGTGTGTCACCGCGTGGATGCGGCAGTGGCTGAGCAGGCCGGTCCCGTCGCCCAAGAACTCCAGCCCGTCCCAATTCTGACCCGTGATGGTGATGGGATGCTCCGCGCTGCCCGGCGCGAGCAGCTCGCCCCGGACGGTGAACGTCACGCCCGGCAGGCACGTGATGGTGCTTCCGGGCGGAATGGTCAGGGTTTCGCCCGCCGGCACCTCGAAATCCTCGAGCAGCACGATCTCGCAATCCAGCTCGCAGTCCTCCGGCCAGGCCCACTCCACGCATCCGTCGCTGCCCGGGGCCGGAATGAGCCGCACGGGAAAGGGCATGTCACACGGATAGGGGACCCCGATGCTGTTCACCAGCTCGTATTGGAAGCCCGGACCCTCGAACAGGGCCTGCCGCTCTGTGATCGTGTAGCTCGCTCCGTCCTCGCAATGGGTCCAGTCGTCGGCATCCACGACGAAGGAGTATGCCAGGGGGACGCCACCCTGGAAGATGGAGCACGCAAACTCGTGGGTGACCCCCGGATCTTCGTCGCTGACAATGGTGACGGAGCCTGCCGTGGCCGAACAGCTGGCCGAGTTCCAGCAGTCAATCTCTTCCAGGTCATCCACCAGCACGTTGAACTGATACGCGGCCCCTGCGCCGCGCGCGCAAGTCAGCAACAGGAGTGCGCTGAAGGCCAGTATCCGCCGCTGCCATTTCATGTTCATCTCCTGTGTTACAAGAGAACTCCGTGGACCGCTGCGGTGCTCGCCAGGGCAGTGCTTCAGCTGGGCGTGTGGGGCGTGCGTCGGGGGGGAGGGAACAAAAAAAATCCCGGGGGGCACGCGGCCCCCCGGGACGATGGATCAGGGTCGGCTTACTTGACCAGGATCATCTTCTTCAGGTCGCTGAAGCCCGCGGCTTCCAGCTTGTAGAAGTAGACGCCCGAGGCCAACTGGCTGCCGTCGAACTTCACGCTGTAATTGCCCGCGGCCTTCTGGCCGTTGACCAGCGTGGCCACCACGTTGCCCAGCATGTTGTAGACGGACAGCTTCACCTGGCCGGCCTGCGGCAGGGCGAAGTTGATCGTGGTGGAGGGGTTGAAGGGGTTCGGGTAATTCTGGGACAGGGCGTAGGCGCGCGGCAGACGGTCCGCGATGCCCACGTAGTCCGCGCCGCCCAGCACCGGGGTGCCGACGTTGGCGTGCTCGTCCACGGCGGACACCCAGAAGTACAGGTGGTCGCCGTCCTGCAGCTCGCCGAAGGGCTGGCTGTAGACCACGGAGGTGGCGGGGCCCTGATAGTACTGCTCTGCCGTGCTGATGTCCTCGGACAGCGAGGTCAGCACCACGTAGTGCGAGAAGTCGTTGGCCGCGCTGCCGCTCCAGGACAGGGTGATCAGGTCGTTCTCGGCCGGGAACTGGTCGTACTCCCAGGTGCCCACGTTGGTGGAGGCCAGGACCGGCGGGGCCAGGTTGTCCAGGGAGAAGCCGGTCATCACGGCGGAGGCGGCGGGCACCGGGAAGTGCACGCTGTGGGTGCCGATCATGAAGGCGTGGATGTTCTCGTTGCCTTCGAACTGGTCGTCCAGCGTCGGGACCTGCACGAAGTAGTGCTGCTCGGGGTTGGCGATGGCGGCCACCGTGCCGGCGGACACCCATTCGTCCTCGCTCATGCCGGGGTACTGGATCCAGACCGAGTACATGGTGGTCGGGTTCAGCATGGAACCGTCGTTCGGGGAGGCCAGGAACTCCACCAGCACGAAGCCGCCCTGGTCGTTGGGACGGTCGGTCACGGCGAGGATAGTCGCCGGCATCATGATCTCGTGCTGATCGAAGGGGATGGCGCCCAGGTCGCCCGGGGTGCCGTCGGGATCGTTCTCGAGCTCGTTGACGGAGACGTCGATGATGCAGTTCACGACGGCGGGATCGTCAACCGACCAGAAGGACGGGTAGTAGTTGAAGTTGGCCGCGTCCACGTAGCCCGGATCGCAGTTCCAGCTCAGCACTTCCATGCCCTCGGGGAAACCCGTGCTCTGGGGATAGATGTTCGTGAAGCCGACGTTCGCGAAGCCCGTGCCCACCAGCTCCGTGTTGGCCGGGGAGGCGAAGCTCAGGATGGACATGCTGCACTCGAACTGGGAGAAGTCGCCGCCCACGTAGACGCCGCCGACGGTGGCGCCCATGTTGTCGGAAACCGTGCAGCTGTTCAGCGACATAATGCCGCCGTCCTGCAGGTAGGCCGCGCCGCCCTCACCCGTGGTGCTGTTGTGGGCGATGATGGAATCGTAGATCCGCACCCAGGCGCCGCTGGCGACGTTGAAGGCGCCGCCGTCGTCCGTGGAGGCTACGTTCTTGACGGTGACGTAGCGCATGGTGGCGTCGGAGTTGGCTTCGAAGTCAAAGCCGCCCCAGCCCTGGCCGTTGAAGACGATGCCGTCCTCCAGCGTGCCCTGGGCGTCCACGTCGCCGCCTTCCTGGACGATGATCTTGATGCCCGCGCCCATGTTGCCCTGGATGCCCGGCTCGACGAACAGGGTCTCGCCGGCGCCAACCACGAAGTCGGCGGTCACTTCCACCAGACCTTCGGGATAGTTCTCCCAGGTCCACTCCAGAATCTGCGGCGCCTCGTAGCAGCCGTCGTCGGCCGTGGGAATGATCCGCGCGGCGAAGGGGATGCTGCAGGGGTAGGGGATCATCTGGGTCCGCACGAGGTCGTAGCGGAAACCGGGGCCTTCGAAGTGGGCGCGACGCTCGGTGATGGTGAAGCTGTCGTCGCCTTCGCAGTTGTCCACTTGCTCGTCGGCGTCGCAGACGAAGCCGTAGGCTTCCGGAATGCCGCCCTGGATGATCGTGGCGGGGATGACCCGCACGTCCATCTCGTCGTTGTCGTTGACGATGGTGATGGAACCTTCCGTGGCCGCGCAGGTGGCCGGGTTCCAGCAGTCGATGACGCCCATGTCTTCGATGCGCACGTCAAACTGGTAGATGGCCCACGAGGAGCTAGCACCAGCCAAGGTCAACAATGTCAGCAGAGAGAGTTTCTTCATGGGAGACCCCATTTCATTTAGAGTTGCTGTGGCTCTTCTTGATGGACTTCCACGCCCCGAACTGGACCTGCTTGGGCGTGATATCGTTGAAGCCCGGCTGCGCTTTCCAGGGAGTGGTGTCGCAGTAGTGGCGGGCCGTGTCCTTGTCCTCGGAATCGTAGACGCGCACGATCACCTGCTCCCAGAGTTGGACGCGCGTGTCACTGGCATCGGGCTCTTCCACGAAGACCGTCATGGTGGCCTTCACCAGGCCCGGAAACTGGTTCATCAGCTCCTTGAAGCGCGGCTCGTTGTACTCCGGGTTGACGGTCTGGATGCGGTCGTCCCCGTCCGCGAAAGGGGGGTCCACTTCGCCCGTGACGGTGATGACCTCGATGTGGCGATGGGTCAGGGGCTTCATGCCGCCGGGCTCCGTCAGGGTGAAGCCCTCCAGCTGGGCATAACCTGGCAGGACCATGGGCATGCCGGGGGACGAATCGGGGGCCGCCTTGCGGGATTCGTCGGCGCCCTGGGCATTGGCCTGGGAACAGCAAAGGACAAGGCCGACCAACCCATACGCGGCGGTACGCAGGACGCTCACAAGTTTCTCCCGGTTAGCTGTTTTTCGTGTCGAATGTAAAGTTCCGAAACGATCCCACCAATGAAATCGGGGGTGGGAGCGGTGTGTACGCAGCCCTGAGCAAGCGCCATGCCATTGGGCGGCTCAGGAGAGCAGCAGCTTGCGGATCTCCCGCCGACCCTCCGCTTCCAGCTTCAACAGGTAGAGTCCGGCGGGCAGTCCCGCGCCGGTGAAGAGGAAGTTGTGAAGCCCGCGCTGGCGGCTGCCGTTTCCCAACGTGGAAACTGAATTCCCAAGCAAGTCAAGAACTTCCAGCCGCATGGCCCCTTCCCGTCCCAGATAGACCTGGATCGTGGTCGCCCGCGACTTGGGATCGGGCACCAGGCGTAGAAGTGCGGGGGCGGCGCCGGCGGCGCAGGGGGCCAGAGGCCGCAGCTTGCCCGTCAGGGGAAAGGCCGGACCGACGGGATAGCCCGCCTCCAGCTTGCCCGGCTTCCATTGGCGGTGTTCCTTGCCTACCTGCAGCTCCACCTTGTCCATCTGCTTGCCGCGCAACTCGTCGTCGTACTGGAAGATCAGGTGCCAGTGGGCCGGATGGCCCGAGGGGGTCAGAATGGCGCTGGCGGGCCAGGGCCGGGCACTGCCCACGCAAAACAGCCGGGCCTGGAGCTCGCCCAGGCAGGCCTCGTCCAGCGTGGCGGCGGGGAGATCCAGTTGCAGAATGGCGTCGGTCGCGCCCGCCCAAAGCAGCAATCCCACCAACAGAGCCCTGACGCGCATGCGCGCCTCCCTTTCTTGACATCCGAATATAGGGAAGCCCCTCCCGCCGGAGGGGGCCTGCGGACCCGCCGGCGAGCTCGAATTCCCTTCGTGAGCCACGAAAGCCAGGCTCCTTTGGTGACTCCTCTCCCGCAGTGCTCCCGCATCACTCCCGCAGCCAATCACTTCACCAACAGCAGCTTGCGCACTTCCACGCCACCCGCATGCGTGACCCGCAGCAGATGCAGGCCCGCCGCCCAGCCGCTCCCGTCGATGGGAATCTCATGGGCGCCCGCGGCCAGCAGGCCCTCCTGCAGCAGGGCCACGCGCCGGCCCAGTAGGTCGAAGACCTCCAGTGTCACGGCGCCGGACGCGGGCAGCACCAGCGTCACGTGACACACGGGGTTGAAGGGGTTGGGCCAGGGCTCGCCCAGCTGGAAGGCGGCGGGTTGAGGAGAAGGCCCCACGCCCGTGCCGCCCCACTCCCAGGCGCACTCCGAACCGTCGACATTCCAGCGGGAGTACACGCCAAGGGAGTCCAGGCTGCCTGCCATGGACCCGGGCAGGTTCCACCATTCGCCCTGGCGCACTTCCACCCACACCCGGGCGCCGGAATCCCGCCAGGGCTCCAGGTCCAGGCCGGGATGCCAGGCTTCGCTGTCCCACACGCGCAGGGCGGTGCTGTCCATGGCCACACCGTTCACCCAGGTGACCAGTTGGACGTTGGCCGGCAGATTCCACTCGTTCTCCGCAACCGTCAGGTTGATGCCAACCTGCTCGTTCCAGCCGGCCACGAAGGCGTCCGGATCGGTCACTTCGCCACACACCGCGATGCTGTCCGTTTCCAGCTGGATGTCCAACTCTGGTATCTGCCAGTGGGCCGCCGGCCAAAAGGGCGGGGCCTGGGTGAACAGGCGCGGGTCATAGCTGAAAGCGCGGTACTGGTATCCAATCATAGCCTGGCCCCAGGGTCCGACCGGGTTGCGGATCAGGAACCCGGCAGCCCGTTGGGCCAGGGAGCCATAGAAGAAAAACGTGCCGCGACGATCGTAGGTGGAGGACAGTCCCTCGCACCCATCACTTGCGTCCCAGATGCGCACGTGAGTATTGGCGCTTCCACCGCACTCGGTGATCTGTGGCACAGGCGAAGGAACCATGGCGCCAAAGGCGGTGGTCTGCCAGAACTCGCTCTCCAGGCAGCACCCCAGCGCCAGAATGGAGGCGGTGACCACCACGTCGCGGCGCTGCTGTTGGCATTGGGTGATCACGGGATCCGGATTGGGAAGTCCACACGCGGCGCCGGGGGAATCCGAGCCATTGGCGAATCCATTTTCCAGGCTCGCGGCGAGGATCACATTGTTCTCGCCGATGAGACCGATGAAGCGCGGTGAGTCTGCCGGCACGGTGCCGAACAAGCTGTTCTCCGGCGGCGGATCGCCGGGACAAGGCTCGAGGATTGTGTCCGAAGTGATCAGATCGCCGGTGATGAACAGGCTGTCGGAGACCAGCACCGTGACGGAGCCGTCCACCACGCCCTTGAGCCGGGCCACGCCCTGCACCCAGATGAGCTGGGGCTGGTCGCCCGTCGGCAAGGAGGTGGTCGTCCACGGCACCGTGTAGACCGTGTCCGCTCCCTGTACCTGGGCCTGGCTGAACTGGGCCGCGTGATAGACCGGGCCGTCGAAACGGATCAGCGTGGTGAGGGGCAGGCTGTCCAGCGCCGCCGCCCAGCGATGTTCCGGCAGGCAGGCGGAGCGCATGCTGTCCAACTCCTCATCGGAGTCCAGCAGCAGCCGGGCATGGGAGAAGCTGTTGTAGGTCCACACGGGCGGAGGGGGGATTGGCTCCACAACCATTTCGTCACACGTGGAAAGACAGATGATGCGGGCGCCAATTCCGAAATCGGGCTGTTGATTGAAATGGCACCACCCGTAGAAGGCGTTATTGACTCTCACGGGATTGCCTTCCGGCGCCAGAGGCACATCCTGTGCCCAAAGCAAGGCAGCCAGGCTGGTTGTCTGTTGCGCCGAGGCCGCGCCGCCCAGTACCAGAGCCAGTGTCAGCCACGTTCCCATTCGCACGCTCACCTCCTGTCCTGCCGGCCAATCCCGTCCGTTGGGATGGCTGTCCGGCAGTGCCTCATTTCACCAGCAGCAGCTTCCTCATCTCCACGCCCCCCGTGTGAGTGACCCGCAGCAGCTGCAGGCCCGCCGCCCAACCGCTCCCGTCGATGGGGATGTCATGAGCGCCCGCGGCCAGCGGACCATCCTGCAGCAGGGCCACGCGCCGGCCCAGCAGATCGAAGACCTCCAGCGTCACGGCGCCGGGCACTGGCAGTTCCAGCGTCACGTGACACACGGGGTTGAACGGGTTCGGCCAGGGCTGGGAAAGCAGAACAGTCGCGGGCCGGACTGTCGGCAGCTCCAGGGCATCCAGCTGCCAGGAACAGGCCTCGCCGTCCGTGTTCCACACCGGCCGCCATTCCCCCGCCACCCAGCCGTCATGGCTCTGCAGCACGTCGTTGCGCCGGACTTCCACGTGCAGGGTGACGGGATCGTGTTGCATCCAGGGGGAAGGATCCACTGTCGGCACCCACTCGATCAGCGGCTGATCGATCCCCAGCGTGCGCTCTTCCAGGATGATCTCAGAACCCTGAAAGTCCAGCAGCACCCGGATGGAAATGGAATCCTCGGCCATGGCCTCGGGCACCAGGGTCAGGCGCACGAGGCCCGCGTTCCAGTCCTCCAGGAAGGCCGACACGTCCGTGACGCTGCCGCAGGCGGAGTGGGTGCCCGTGATTAGCGTGGGATGCAGCTCCACGGGCGGGCGCCAGCGCAGCTGGGGCCAGTAGGGCGGTGGGTCCGCGGCCAGAGCGGGGTCGAACCGGTAACACCTGAACATGTACCCGATGTAGGCATTACCCCAGGCCCCCACCGGATTGCGACTGACGTATCCGGCCCGCTGCATCACACGCGATCCCATCAGGAAGAGAGTGCCCCGACGATCACTCAAGTCATTGCACCCGAGGCAATCCGGCCAGCTTCCGCCGGGTTCATTGTCCCAGAGCCGCACGTGCGTGTTGCTGAACCCGCCGCAGGGTTCCGCTTGGGGCGCGACAGGTGGAACCGTGGCTCCCCAGGCGGTCGTCTTCCAGAACTCCACTTCAAACGTGCAGCCGAGGGCCAGCACGTCTGCCGTGAGGATCAGATCGCGCCGTCGACTTCCGCACACCGTCACCACAGGATCGTTGGGCCAGCCGCAATCCACCCCTGGTGTCTGAAGGCCATTGGCGAAGCCGTTCTCCAATGTGGCGGCGACGATCACGTCGCGCTCGCCGATCAGTCCGATGCGGTTGGGCGAGCCGGCCGGCACGGTGCCAAACGGTGAGTTCTCAGCGGGCGGATCACCGGCGCAGGGCTCCAGGATGGTATCGGCCGTGAGCAGGTCGCCCATCAGGAAGAGCGAGTCGCTGCAGAGCACGGTGATCCGGCCCTGAACCACTCCTTTGATCCGCCCCACGCCTTCGATCCAGATCAGTGGAGCCTGCTGGGGCGCCTGCGGGAGCGGATAGACCGTCCAGGGCACGCTCCAGCTGGTGTCGCCATCCGCCACCTGGGATTGGGCGAACTGCGCCGCGTGATACACACCGCCGTCGAAACGCAGCAGGGTGGTCAGCTCCAGGCTGTCCGCGCGGGCCGGCCAATGGTGCCAGGGTTCGCACTCGGCGCGCAGGCGGGCCAGGTCTTCGCTGAAGTCCAACTCCAATTCATCGTGTCGACCAAGCACGTTGGGCAAGTAGCCCTCCTGGTCGGGCAACAGTTCCTCTACCTGGTTGGCGATCAAATCAGAGCCAAAGCCCGCGGGGTCGGGATAGAAACGGCCATTGGTATGGATCTGCCCAAATTCACGCCATACAATGCGCGCGGGGATCCCATCTGGAAATGCCTGAGCATCGCTGGCATAGGTCAAACCGGCCAGACTGGCGGCCTCTAGCTGGCCCAGGGCCAAAAGCGTCAGGCAGAGGACCGGCAATCGAATCATGCTCGCGGCTCCTTCACTTCAGATCCCATTGCCGGAATTGGGCTTGCGTCCCTCTATCCCGTCCCTGTCCCTTTCCAGGGGACATCACTTGACCAGCAACAGCTTCCTCATCTCCACGCCCCCCGCGTGCGTGACTCGCAGCAGCTGCAGACCCGCCGCCCAGCCGCTTCCGTCGATGGGGATCTCATGTGAGCCCGCGGCCAGCGGACCCTCCTGCAATAGGGCCACGCGGCGGCCCAGCAGGTCGAAGACCTCTAGCGTCACGGCGCCAGGATGGGGTAGTTCCAGCGTCACGTGACACACAGGGTTGAAGGGGTTGGGCCAGGGCTGGGAAAGCAGAGCGGTCGCCGGACGGGCGGGAATCACGGTTGTTTCCTGCCACGTCCACGAATAGAGCGCGCCCCCCTCGTTCCAGCGCTCCAACAGGTCGTATTCTCTGAGCAATCCCACATGGATGCCCCGCTGAACCTCTACATGCAAGGTGCCCGGCTCCGCTAGCCAAGGCGAAAGCTCCAGACTGGAAGTCCAGTGCATCACCGGCGTGTCCCGATTCAACGCCACCTCGGCGCTGTCCACCACGAGGCCATTGATCCAGGTCTGGATGCGCAGATCCTCGCCCGTCTCGCTCGAGTCGCCCAGTGCCTCGAATTCCAGCCGGACCTGCCCGGCAGCCCAGTCAAGCGCCAGGGCGGCGGGATCGTCCACCTCGCCCCAGTTGGATCCCGCCCCTACGTTCAAGGTGACCTGCACGGGAGTGTCGTCCAGCCAGCGTAGTTCGGGCCAGCCAGGCGGTGCCAAAGCCAATAGATTATCATCGAAATCCCAGCGCCGCTGAAAGTACCCGATGTAGGCTTGACCCCACGGACCTCCCCACGGATTGCGACTGAGGAACCCGCTGCGCTCGGCAGCCACAGAGCCGCTGAACCAGAGCGTGCCACGCCGATCATTGAGGGCAACGGCCCCCGGACAATCTGGCCAACTGCCACCCTGCACATCGTCCCAGAGGGTCACGTGCGTATTGCGCGGTCCCGGGCACTCCGAGAGCGTGTCGGCCACCGGCGGCACCGTGGCGCCAAACGCCGTGGTCTTCCAGAACTCCGTCTCGAAACTGGTGCAACGAGCAAGCAGGGAGGCATGGACCATCACATCACGACGCGCCTGGCCATTGCCCCAAATCACAGGCCGGCTGCTCAACCCACAGTCCACATTGGGCGTGCCTGCACCATTGGCCCAACCATTTTCAAGCGTGGCGGCCAGGATGATGTCTTTCTCGCCCACCAGACCGATGCGATGCGGTGAGCCAGCGGGTGAGCAACCGAATAGTACCGGGTCCGAGGCGTGGACCGTGTCCGTGTCCGCAGTGATCAAATCGCCCATGATGAACAGCGAATCCGCGGCCAGCACGGTCACCTGGCCACTGACCACGCCCTTGACTCTCGTCACACCCTCCACCCAGATCACCAAGGGCGCCGCGGGAATGGGCAGGGGAAGAGTGGTCCACGGAACATGCCAGACCGTGTCGATGCCTGCGCTGAGGTCCGGGATATACTGGGCCGCGTGATACACGGATCCGTCGAACCGAAGAAGTGTGGTCAGAGCCAGCGTGTCCAAAGATCCCAGCCAGTGATGATCGGGCAGGCATTGCTGGCGCAGGGCTTGCAGGTCGGCATCGAAGTTATAATCCAGCCGATCGTGCGGGAAACTCCAGCCACCCAGGAACACGGTGGGGAAATGTCTTTCGTCCAAACCGGCGAAATCATCTCCCGACTGCGAGTAGGGGCCATGGAAGAATGGTAGACCGATTGCTGGGGCTATCCCCACTCCATTGAGATGCACACGGCCCTCAAAACTCGCCTCAGTGCCGAAACGGAAGGCGCCGTGCTCCGGTGTGGACGGCTCATTCAAAACCAGTTGGAAGCGGGCAAGAGACGTAGCGAAGGCACTGCCAGCCACCCACATCAGTAGAAGAATCCAGCGCGGACGAATCATGGGACGACTCCTCACTTGACCAGCAGCAGCTTCCTCATCTCCACGCCACCCGCGTGCGTGACCCGCAGCAGATGCAGGCCTGCCGCCCAGCCGCTCCCGTCGATGGAAAAATCATGGGCGCCTGCGGCCAGTGGGCCGTCCTGCAGCAGGGCCACGCGGCGGCCCAGCAGGTCGAAGACCTCCAGCGTCACGGCGCCGGGTGCGGGCAGCGCCAGCGTCACGTGACACACGGGGTTGAAGGGGTTGGGCCAGGGCTCGCCCAGCTGGAAGGCGGCGGGATGCGCGGGCACCGGGGGCAGGGCGGTTTCGTCCCAGAACCAGGCGCAGTCAGTGCCGTCCGCATTCCAAATCGCCTGCACTTCCAGCGACTGGTCCTCGCCCCAGAAATCGCCGGTCTCCACCTCGAACCAGACCCGCGCCGGGCCGGCTGTCCAAGGGGAGAGACTGAAATTGGGGACCCACACCAGAACGGAGTCCCCCGCCAGGGTGAACCGGGAGAGGGCCTGGGGTTCGTGGTTCACCCAGGCGCGCACTTGGCCGTGCAGCGGGGTTTCCGCCTCCGGCTGGCTGCTGCGAATTTGCAGCGCCGGCGCGCCCCAGGCCCAGGCCTGAGCCAGCGCGGCGGGGTCCGTCACCACGCCGCAGGGCGGGGCCTCCGCGGTAGGTTCCACCACGGCCCAGCGCTCCGGCAGCCAGCGAGTGGCGGGCCAGTAGGGCGGCGGGCTGAGCAGGAAGTTGGAGTCGTGCGACTGGCGGCGGTATTGGTAGCCCACCGTGACGTTGCCCATGGAGCCGGGAGGGTTGACAATGTTGTAGCCCGCCCGCTGCACGGCCAGGGAACCGCAGAACCAAAGGGTGCCTCGTCGATCCTCGCTCGGGGAGGCATTGGGACAATCCGGCCACGTGCCGCCGGGCAGATTGTCCCACAACTGCACGTGGGTGTACGCCGAGTCGCCGCATGCCGCCTGCGGAAAGGGGGCCGGGGGATCGGCGTTGTAAGCGGTGGTCTTCCAGTACTCGGTGCCGAAGCTGCAGCCCGCCAGCACGGCGGCGCTGATGATCACGTCCATCCGTCCCTGCCAGCCCTGCTCCACCACCGGGTGATTGGGCAGGCCGCAGGTGACACTCGGGGTGTTGATTCCGTTGGCGAAGCCGTTCTCCAGGGTGGCGGCAATGAACACATTCTGCTCGCCGATGAGCCCGATGCGGTTGAACGAACCCTCCGGCACCATGCCATGCAAGGCCTCCGCGGTGGGCGGGAAGGGCGGATAGGTCTCGAGCAGGACATCCGCGGTGATCACGTCCCCCATGATGAAAAGGCTGTCCGAGGCCAGCAGGGTCACCTGGCCCTCCACCACGCCCTTCACCCGGGCCACGCCCTGCACCCAGATGAGCTGGGGCTGGTCGCCGCCAGGCAAGGGCAGGGTGGTCCACGGCACGGTGTAGGTCGTGTCAACTCCTTGGACCTGAGTCGGGCTGTACTGGGCCGCGTGGTAGACCGGGCCGTCGAAGCGGATCAGCGTGGTGAGGGGCAGGCTGTCCAGCAGCGCCGTCCAGCGGTGCTCCGGCGGGCAGACCTGGCGGATCAACTCCAGCTCGTCCTCGAAGTCCCATTCCAGCGGGGCATGGGGAATGCACCATCCCCCTTGGAACACCTCGTCATACTCACCTTCACTCATGTTGTTGACGGCAGGCTCCGTCTGGGAAAAGGGCCCCGTGAACAGGGGATAACCCGACGGGGAGCGACCCGCAGCGCCGTTCACATGCACCCTTCCGCTCCAAACCTGCCCGGAGGCAAAGTTCACCGGATTCCCCAGCGGGCTGATCTGGCCATTTGAGAGGTAGCCGAATCCGGTCAGGTCCACTTGTTGGGCGTGGATCACCGGGACATCGAGAGCCAGCAGCAGCAAGGCGACAGCTGGGAGAAGAGTACGGCACATGGTTCCTCCTGGCGCTGGCGGGCACGGCATCCCGCTGGCAAGGGCCGGAATGGCGTGTTCGGGATTCTTGACAAGCCGGCAGGCGGACTCGACGAGATGGTTGGGCAAGCAAGTGGAAACCAAGCTGTGCAGCTTGTGCGAGTCCGGATGGCAAACCATGCAGCAGAAACCATGCCCGTGGGGGATCAGGCAGCTTGGTTGAAGCAAGACTCCCGCACCCGGGCGTCAGATCAGCCGGTTCACATCCAGTCGCGGGCTGTCGGGCAGGGGCTGACCGATCAGATGCACGCCGCGGGCAGACAGCCGGCGCAGGCCGGCTTCCTGGTCAGGGGTGAGGAAGAGGTAGTTGGCCAGCTCTCGGGCGCCGGGCTGGTGGTGCAGGCCGCCCAGGATCAGCTCGGGCAGGGGCGCGCCCAGCTCCAGCAGGGTCTCGGCGGCGGCGGGATCCGACAACACGGCCAGGGTGGTTTCCCCGGGCGGGACGGCCAGGGCGGCGGCCAGCTGGGCCAGGGTCATGAACTCCAGGCTCTGCTCATCGGCGGGGCAGCAGGCGTAGAGTTCGCGCTCGAATTCGCAGGCGGCGATCAGGTCGTCCGCCAGCACCAGCCGCCGGATGCCCAGGGTGTCGCACCAGCCCACGCAGACCTGGCCGTGCACCAGCCGGTCATCCACGCGCACGATCCAGTGAGGCGCCTTCGTCATGCCGTCCGGTCCTCCACCATGGTTACAACAGGATGCCGGCCCGGCCCCGCTCCACCAGCAGGGGCAGCAGTTCCTCCACCGGCGTGGTCGCCCGGCGGTTCAAGAAGGTCAGCAGCAGGGGCAGGTTCACGCCCGTCAGCGGACCCAGCACGCGCCCGCGCTCCGCGCTGTCCAGGCCGCCCAGCAGCAGGCGCGCGGCCACGTGGGGCGAGGCCCCCGGCGCGTCCACCAAGAGCAGCAGACCATCCTCCGCCGGCAGTTCGGCCAGCCGCGCGCGCAACTCGGCCACCAGTCCGTCCCGGGAGAGACCGCGGTTGCTCAGGGCCGCCAGGCCCTCGCGCGGCCCGAGGATCTCCTCGGCCGTGGCCAGCAGGGCCGCGCCCAGCTCGCCGTGGGTGATCAGCAGCGCGCGCAGCAGGCTCATTCCGGGTCCCGTCGCAGATAGGCCCGCAGCCGCCGGCGCTCCTCCATGGTCTTCAGCAGGCGGCGGTTCAGCTCCTCCGCGCTGTTGTAGCCGTAGACCTTGAGGTGGTGGTTCAGCGCCAGGGTCTCGCAGATCACCGTGATGTTCTTGCCAGGGAAGATGGGCAGGCGCACCAGCGGCAGCTCGATGCCCAGGATCTGCGCCGACTCCTTCTCCAGGCCCGTGCGGTCGATGTTGCCGCGCTCCTCCCACAGGCAGAGCTCCACCACCATCTCCACGCGCTTCTGCATCCGCACGGCGCTGATCCCGTAGATCTGCCGCACGTCCAGGATGCCCAGCCCGCGGATCTCCATCATGTGCTGGAGCAGGTCGTTGCCCTGGCCCATCAGGATGCGGTCGGCCTTGCGCGTCACCTGCACGGCGTCGTCGGCCACCAGGCGATGCCCGCGCTCCACCAGATCCAGCGCCACCTCGCTCTTGCCGATGCCGCTCTTGCCCGTCAGCAGCAGACCCGTGCCGTAGACGTCCACCAGCGTGGCGTGCTGGGTCTCCGTGGGCGCGAAGAAATCGTCCAGGTAGTCCGAGAGCAGGTGATACAACTCCGTGGTGCCCATCTCGGACTGGAAAACCGGCACGCCGGCGCGCTCGGCCAGTTCCAGCATGGGCGGCACGGGCGGGTTGCTGTTGGTGATCACCAGGCAGGGGATGACGTGCTGGAACACCTTCTCGAAGGCCTGGCCGCACTTGTCCGCGCTCAAGGAGCGCAGGTAGGAGATCTCCGTGTTGCCCAGCACCTGGATGCGGTCGTGGGTGAACAGGTCCAGGTAGCCGGCCAGCGCCAGGCCCGGCCGGTGCAGGTTCTTCTGCGGGATCAGCCGATCCAGCTGCTGGGGGTCCGTCAGCAGGGTCAGGCGCAGCTCCTCGTGCTCCTCCTCGAAGAACTGGCGCACGCTGAGTTGCTTGCTCGCCGACTCGGTGCTCATGGGGCGCCTCTCCTTGGCTGGGCACGCGGACTCTCCGCGCGCGGCTGCAAAAGGTCAGGAGCCGCGGACCGGGAAACAAGCGGGCCGGTTCGGCCGGCCCGCGTCGTTGTCCGTCTACGGCTCAAGGGGCTAGTGCTTCTTCTTCAGCTTGTCCTTGAAGCGCTGCACCTGCTTCTCCAGCTTCAGCACCGCCGCGTCGATGGCCTTGTAGAAATCCTCGCTGGTCTCCTCCGCCACCAGACGTTCGCCCGGAACGTGAATGGCCAGTTCGGCCGTCTTGTTCTGGTGCACGTCGAAGGACAGGATCACGTCGCATTCCATGATGCTGTCGAAGTACTTGTCCAGGCGTGTGACTTCCCCCTCCGCATGACTCTTCAGCGTGTCACTGGCCCGGAAATGGCGTGAGGTGACGGTGGTTTTCATGGGACCTCCTTCGAGAGCTTGGGATCCTTCGGGTCGGTTCCGCCCGCCGGGGGATGCCCCGCGCGCGGATGGGCCGACTGGTACACTTCCTGCATGCGCTTCACGCTGACATGCGTGTAGATCTGGGTTGTGGAGAGCGAGGCGTGGCCCAGCAGCTCCTGCACCACGCGCAGGTCGGCGCCGCGGTCCAGCAGATGCGTGGCGAAACTGTGGCGCAGGATGTGGGGCGAGAGCGTGCGCCGGGAGCAGACCTGCTCCAGCCGCGCGCGCACCAGGCTCTCCACGCTGCGCCCGCTCAGGCGGCCGCCCCGACGGTTGACCAGCAGCGCGGGCTCCTCCGGCCGCCCGGCCTCCAGCAGCAGCTCGCGCCGCAGGGGCCGCCACTGCTCGAGCACGAGCCGGGCCTGCCGGCCCACGGGAATCAGCCGCTCCTTGGCACCCTTGCCGAACAGCAGCACCAGTTCGCCCTGCAGGTCGCGCAGGTTGAGCGCCGTCAGCTCGGACAGGCGCAGGCCGCCGGCGTAGAGCAGTTCGAGGATCAGCCGGTCGCGGCAGTCGGCGAAGGTGGCGGTGGGAATCCCCTCGATGGCCTCGCGCACCTCGCGCTCGCTCAGCACCTCGGGCAGGCGCTTCTCCTGCTTGACGGCGGGCAGGCCGGCGGCGGGATTGTCCTCCAGGCGGCCGCGGGACTGCAGCCAGCGGCACCAGGAGCGCAGCGCGGCCTGGCAGCGCGCGACGCTGCGCCGGCTCAGGCCCTGGCGCAGGCGCAGGCTGAGGTAGTCGCGCAGTTCATTGGGATCGAAGGGATCGGCGCCCTCCACCAGGGAGTCCAGGTAGCCCCGCAGATCGCGGCCGTAGGCCAGCAGGGTGGCGGGGGAGAGGCGGCGCTCGTGGCCCAGGTGATCCAGAAAGGCTTGCAGGGAGGCGGCTTCCCGGGTTCCAGGGGGGACTGTCACCGGCTGGACTCGCCTGTCCCGTGCACTCATGCCTGGCGCCTTTCCGCACCGGCCGACCCACGCGGCCGCTGCTGGGAATGGGCCGCCCGACCGGGGCGGCCTGCTGTCAAGATCGGCTGGCGCGGCCCCGGGCTTGAAGGTCCAGGCCGACAATTCCAGCCGAAACGCCCGGCCAGCGCGGTTGGCCCGCGCCTGGGCCGGATCAGGAGGCGTCGCTCTCCTGGCCCTCGCCCTGCTTCAGCAGCTCGCCGTCCTGGCTGAAGCCGCAGCGCGGGCAGTGCAGATCCGTGTCGCGGTCCCGGCCGGTCTTGCGGCCCATCCACGAGAAGCCGCAGCTGGGGCAGGCCACTTTTTCCGGGCGGTCCCAGGTGGCGTAGTCGCAGGCCGGGTAGCGCGTGCAGCCGAAGAAGGTCTTGCCGCGCTTGCTGCGGCGCTCGCTCAGTTTGCCGTCGCAATCCTTGCGCGGGCAGGCCGCCCCCAGGTCAAAGGGCTTGGTCTGCTTGCACTCCGGATAGCGGCTGCAGCCCAGGAAGGGTCCGTAGCGCGAGTGCTTGACGCTCATGGGCGCGCCGCAGGTGGCGCAGACCTCGTCGGTCTCCGTGGGATGGGGCGTGTCGCTGCCCGGATTGCGCGTGTAGCGGCAGTCCGGGAAACCCGTGCAGGCGATGAAGCGCCCGTTGCGGCCATGCTTGTAGATCAGCGGCTGGGCGCACTCCGGACAGGCCTCGCCCACCTCCTCGCGGGTGGCGGCGCGGATCTCCGCCCGGGCCGAGTCCGCCGCGCTCAGGGCCGCGGAAAAAGGTCCGTAGAAGTCCTGGACCACGCTGCGCCAGTCCCGGCCCGATTCCACCAGGTCCAGCTCCTCCTCCATCCGGGCGGTGAAGTCCACGCTGAAAATCTGGGTGAAGTGATTGACCAGAATGTGGTTCACCGTCACGCCCAAGGGCGAGGGGAAGAAGCGCCGCTCCTTCAGCTCCACGTACTTGCGCTTGAGGATCATGTCCACGATGGACGCATACGTGGAAGGCCGGCCGATGCCCAGCTCCTCCAGCGCCTTGATCAGGCTCTCCTGGCTGAAGCGGGCGGGCGGCTTGGTGAAGTGCTGCTCGGTCGCCAGCTCGGCCAGCGTGGCCGCCTCGCCCTGGGCGATGTGCAGGGGAATGGTCTTGTTGCGGATGGCCGGGGCGCCGGCCTTGGCCACGGCGCGACTCTTGGCCGCCGGCTTGGGTCCGTCGCCGTCCTCGGGCGCCTCGACCTCGGAGATGTCCTCGTAGACCTCCAGGTAGCCCTTGCGGGCCAGCACGCTGCCCGTGGCCCGGAAGAGGAAGCGCCCGCCCAGCAGGTCGATGGAGCGCTGGTTGAAGAGCGCGGGCACCATCTGGCAGGCCAGGAAGCGGTTCCAGATCAGGGCGTAGAGCCGCAGCTGGTCGCGGTTCAGGCTGTGCGAGAGCTGCTCGGGCGCCCAGGCCAGGCTGGTGGGCCGGATGGCCTCGTGGGCGTCCTGGGCCTTGCCCTTGCCCCGGTGCACGACGGGCTTGTCGGGCACGCAGTGCGGTCCGTAGCGCCCGGTCAGCAGCTGGCGGGCCTCCTGCACGGCGCTGTCGGACAGACGCATGCTGTCGGTTCGCATGTAGGTGATCAGACCGGCGCGCTCGCCGTTCTCCAGCTCGATGCCCTCGTAGAGCTGCTGGGCCACCATCATGGTCTTCTTGGGGCTGAAGCCCAGCCGGCGGGCGGCGTCCTGCTGCAGGGTGGAGGTGATGAAGGGCGGGGGCGCCTTGCGGCTCACCTGCTTCTCGCCGATGGTCTGGACCACCCAGTCCGCGGCTTCCATTTCCTTCTTAAGGGAGGCGGCCTCCGCCGCCGAGCGCACCTCGGGCTTCTCGCCGCCCTTGGGATTGCCCGCTTCGCGCCCGGCCGTGGCGGCGTCGGCGAAGATCCGCTGCAGCTCGGCCTCGAAGGACTCGCCCTGGGCGCTGCCGAACTGCCCGGTGAAGGACCAGTACTCCTGCGGCGTGAAGGCGTTGATCTCCTCCTCGCGCTCGCAGATCAGGCGCACGGCCACGCTCTGCACCCGCCCGGCGGACAGTCCGCGGCTGACGGTCTTCCACAGGATGGGACTGACCTGGTAGCCCACCAGCCGGTCCATCACCCGGCGCGCCTGCTGGGCGTCCACGCGGTTCTGGTCCACGGCCTCCGGGTGCTGCACGGCGGCCACGATGGCCTGCTTGGTGATCTCGTTGAAGCGGATGCGGTGCACGGGCACGCCCTTCTTGGCGTAGCCCTTGAGCACGTTGGCGATGTGCCAGGCGATGGCCTCACCCTCGCGGTCCTGGTCCGTGGCCAGCAACACCTCGCCGGCCTCCTTGGCCAGTTTGCGCAGCTCGGCGATCACCTTGCCCTTGCGGGCGGCCGGCTCGTAGGTGGGCGTGAAGCCGTTCTCGATGTCCACGCCCAGCTCGCGCTCCGGCAGGTCGATGATGTGCCCGACGCTGCTGGTCACCCGGTAGTGGTCGGGTTTGTAGCCGTCCAGATAGCGGCCGATGGTCTTGCTCTTGGTGGGAGATTCGACGATGACGAGGGTATGGGCCATGGTGTTGAACATCTCTGGCTTGGGCCGTCCACGCCTGCGGGCTTAGAGGACGGGAGGACCCCGCCGGGACGGGCACGTCGCCGGGTGCGGGGTCGACTAGTGTCGGCTGGCGTGGAAAGGCAGCACCACCCGGTTTTGTTGACCGGGGTCCAGGCGCGCCTGACCCAGCATGTAGTGGTCCACGAATGAACGCAGGTCGTCCAGGGGCACGCTGGTGCGGTGCATCCAGATCGCCCGTTCGATGACCGTCTCCGTCTCGCCGGGATCCAGCAGGCTGTGGTTCTGCAGCTCCGCCAGGAAGGAACGCGCCTCCGGAGTGAGGTAATGGGCCTCCGCCTGGTGCAGGATGCGGCGGCTGGTGGCGTGCACCACGTCGCCCGTCAGGCTCTCCGACGGCATCTCCAGCTTCTCCAGCAGCCAGCCCAGCGCCTGGGAGACTTCCTCCGCCTGGAAGCCCATGGCCGTCAGATCCTCGGCCAGCACCTCCGGACGGAGATCTGTGCCGGGCTCCTGTTCCATGAAGCGCCGCAGCAGGAGGATGAGCAGTTCAGCGAAGCGTGGATTCACGACACCCTTTCCGGTCGATGACGGCGGGATAATAGGATTCCACCTCCGAAGGGCCAAGCCGGAGCGCGGCGGCCCCGGGTTCCCGGCGCGGGGCGTCGCCCCCGCTGGACAAGGCGCCCCGCGGCCCGGGCAGGGCGGCGGTGCCCCCCGGGCGGCCCCCGGACCCGCCCTCCCGGCCCGGCACTGGACGGATGACTCTCCCCCCGTCCAATGCTATACTCGTCGGCCCTCCGCGCGACCCGCACTCGCGCCGGGCACTGGGGAACGTCATGGTGGAACAGGACAAACGATGACCCTGCAGGTTCTCAAATCGAAAATCCACAAGGCCCGGGTGACGGCCACGCATCTGGATTACAACGGCAGTCTGGCCGTGGATCCGGAGATCTACGAGGCCTGCGGCCTGGTCCCCTTCGAGAAGGTGCTGGTGGGCAACCTCACCAACGGCCAGCGCTTCGAGACCTACCTGATCCCGGCGGAGCGCGGCACGCGTGAAGTCTCCCCCAACGGCGGCGTGGCCCGGCTCTGCCAGGTGGGAGACCAGTTGGTGATCATGAGCTTCGCCTGGGTGGACGCCCAGGACCGGCCCCTGCCCGAAGTGATCGTACTGGACGAACACAACCGGATCATCGAGCGCCCGGACTATTCGGAGTACCTCGCTTGAGCCCTTCCCTGCCCCGCCTCGCCCTGCTTCTCCTGCTGCTCGGCAGCGTCCCGGCCCGCGCCCAATCCGCCGCCGACTCCCTGGCGCACCAGGAACAGCGCATCCAGGCCCTGCGCGACAGCCTGGACCTGGGCATCCGCACCTTCGAGGCCTTCTTCAACCTGCAGCAGCGCGAGGCCAACGACAGCCTCAAGCAGGCCATCCAGGCGGGACCCGCCGTGGACTGGCGCGACTGGGCCATCAAGGCGGCTCCCCGCCGCGGCATGACCGGCGAGGACATCCTGCTGCTGGCCGATCTGCACGCCCGGCTCAATTCCTTCGACATGGCCGGCTGCTACAACGAGCAGCTGGAGTGCTACAAGCGCGCCATGCTGATGCCCGGCACCGAGGAGCGCGCGCTCTACCGCCTGCACGCCGAGTACCTGTCCGCCGGCTTCGCCCCGGGCATGATCCAGACCGGCCAGCGCCTGCTCCAGCTGGACAAGCAGAAGTCCATGGACCAAGGCGTGGCCCGCACGCTGGCCCTGGCCTACTACTTCGTGGGCGATCGCAAGCAGGCCACGGCGTGGATCAAGAAACACCTGCGCGAGCATCCCCGGGACCAGCGGGCCCGGGAACTGAAGCAGCGCATCAAGGACATGCAGCCCCTCAAGGACTGATCCCCGCCCGGCGGTCAACCCTGTCCGCGCGCCAGCTTGCGCTCGCTTTTCCCAGCTTCAACTCCTAAGCTCCGGCGTCCGGCGCCCACCCCTTCTCGCACTCAGCATGACTGGAACCGCGCGGCCGGATTCACACAGCTTGGGAGTCATCATGTCCATTGTGATCCGACTGGCAGTCCTGCTGCTGGCCCTGCAGTCCGCGCAGGCCGCTTGGCACCAGGTGTTCGTTCCCCTGCAGGACAAGCAGGATCTGGTCCGCCTGCGGTCGGCGCTGGACGGGCTGGACCCCTGCGGCACGGTGTTCACGGAGGCGGGGGTGGAGCTGCCCGTGGACGACGCCGACCTGGCAGCCCTGAGCCGGGCCGGCCTGGCGCCCCAGCTGCTGGTGGCGGACCTGGAGGAATTCTACGCCGCGCGCTTCGGCGCGGACCGCAACTACGGCGCCTACCACACCTACAGCGAGGGCATGGCGGAGATCCAGCAGCTGCACGCGGATTTCCCTGAGATCGTGGGCGCGCCCTTCAGCATCGGCACCACGCTGGGCGGCAACACCATCTGGGCCTTCAAACTCTCCGACAACCCCGGCGTGGACGAAGCCGAACCTGAGGTGCTGTTCGGCGCCTACATCCACGCCCGGGAGGCCATCACCATCGAGGTGCTGCTCCACTTCCTGCATCACCTGACGGACAACTACGGCACGGACAGCCGGGTGACCGAGATCGTGGACGGCCGCGAGCTGTGGTTCATCCCCTTCATCAACCCGGACGGCGTACTCTACAACGAGGCCACCAA
Source organism: Candidatus Delongbacteria bacterium (assembly GCA_041675285.1). Taxonomy (NCBI): domain Bacteria; phylum Candidatus Delongiibacteriota; species Candidatus Delongbacteria bacterium. The sequence continues at coordinate 72,125 of JBAYTZ010000007.1, read as the reverse complement.
TCCCGCCGGCGGCGGCATGTGGCGCAAGAACCGGCGCAACAACGGCGACGGCAGCTACGGCGTGGACCTGAACCGCAACTTCGGCTACCAGTGGGGCTACGACAACGTGGGGTCCAGCCCCACGCCCTCCAGCGACACCTACCGCGGGCCCTCCGCCAACAGCGAGCTGGAGACCCAGGCGCTGCGCACCTTCGTCAACGCGCACTCCATCTCCGCGATGCAGTCGTATCACAGTTACAGCAACCTGATGATCTATCCCTACGGCTACGCGAGCATCCAGTGCGAAGAGCCCTGGCACACGGGCTACGTGGCCATGACGGACCTGCTGAGCGCGGACAACGGCTACGCCTGCGGCACGGCCTGGGAGCTGCTCTACAACACCAACGGCGACGCGGTGGACTGGGGCCACGGAGCCACGGGCGAGCACGCCCGGGTCATGTCCATCACCACCGAGGTGGGCACCAGCGGCGACGGCTTCTGGCCCGCGGAGTCGCGCATTCCGGCCCTGGTGGCGGAGAACCTCGAGCCCAACCTGTTGTTCGCCGAAATCGCGGGCAACCCCTGGACCCTGGGAGCGCCCGCCGCGCCCGCCCTCAGCGGCCCGGCGGAGACCAACCCGGCCTTCACGCTGAACTGGACCACCGCCGCGCCCGACCCCAACAATCCCGCCGTCACCTATGAGCTGCGCGAATTGAGCGGCCTGAGCCAGGGCAGCGACGCCTTCGCCAACACGGCCAACTGGACCGGCGGCACGGCCGCCTTCGCGCTGAGCAGCGCCCGCTCCTTCAGCGCGCCCTCCAGCTTCTTCGGCGGCACGGGCAACAACCGCAACGCCGTCAGCCTGCTGAACCAGCCCATCTCGGTCACGGCCGGCATGCAGATCAGCCTGCGCATGTGGTACAACATCGAGCTGAACTACGACTACGCCTACGTGGAGGTCTCCCCCAACGGCACCAGCTGGACCGGCCTGGCGGGCACCGGCACCACCACCACCAATCCCTACGGCCTCAACGACGGCAACGGGATCACGGGCGCGTCCAGCGGCTTCGTGCTGGCCACCTTCCCGCTGACGGCCTGGGTGGGCCAGTCCATCCAGGTGCGCCTGCGCTACGAGACCGACGGCGGCGTGCTCAATGAGGGCATCTACGTCGACGACTTCAGCCCGGTAGTGAGCTTCACCTCCGAGACCACGCTGGCGGCCGCCCACCCCGCCACCAGCTATTCCTTCAGCGACCACTCCACCGGCACCTGGTTCTACAAGGTGCGCGCCCGGGACGCCCAGGACGACTTGAGCGGTTGGTCCAACCTGCTGCAGGTGGTGGTGACGGGCGGCACGGACCAGAGCGGCCCGCTGATCAGCCACACCAGCCTGCCCGACACGGGGGACGACCTGGGTCCCTGGCCCGTGGACGCGCAGATCAGCGACGCCTCCGGCGTGGCCTCCGCGACCCTGGAGTACCGCGTCAACGGCGGCGGCTGGAACTTGCTGCCGATGAACCTGACGGTGGCGCCCAACTGGCACGGGGCGATTCCCGGCCCGCTCAGCACGCCCTCGCTCGTGGAGTACCGCATCACGGCCGTGGACGCCTCGCCGCTGGCCAACCCCAGCGTCAGCCCGATCTGGGACTTCCAGATCCTGGCCCCGGTGGGCCTGCAGTACTGCCAGGACTTCAGCGCCGGGCTGGACGACTTCAGCGTCCTCCTCCACGAACCCGCGGGCAGCACGTGGGGCCTCTCCACCTACGAAGGCCAGGGCCAGACGGCCTACATCCAATACAGCAGCACCACCCAGGTGGACCACGCCAGCCTGCTCAGCCCGGTCTTCGACTGCAGCCAGCAGTCCAGCCTCCAGTTGGATTTCTGGCACTACCTGCGGATGGGCTACTCGGGCGCCTGGACCCTGGCCCAGGTGCGCGGCTCCGTGGACGGCGGCCTGACCTGGCCCTACCTGCTGGGCGAGTGGGCCTCCGACGGCAGCGCGGGCGAGGAGATCATCGAGGGCCCCAACACGCTGGACATCAGCGCCTGGGCCGCCGGACAGCCCCAGGTGCGGATCGCCTTCGAGTACTCCGACCTCTACGACTGGTACTGGTACGTGGACGACGTCTGTCTCACGGGCACGCTCTCCAACCCGGCCCCCGTGACCCTGCAGATCACGGCGGCGGGCGGCGACGCGCAGCTGGCCTGGACGCCCTCGGGAGCCGACGCGTATCACGTCTACGGCAGCGATCAGCCCTACACGGGCTACGGCTTCCTGGCCAGCGTGCCGGGCACCGCCTGGACGGACACGGGCGCCCTGTCCGGCGTCCAGCGCTACTATCAGGTGAAGTCGTGGCAGGGCGCGCTGCGGGCCGCGGATCCGGCGGGCATCCCGCAGCTGGACGCCCGGGCGGGCCGGCGCGCCGCGCCGCCGCTGGTGAAACAACCACGCGTGGACGAATAGCAGCCTTGGGAAAGGGCCGGCGCACGCCGGCCCTTTTCGTTCAGCCGATCAGCAGGCGGGCCGTGCTGAAGAAGAGCAGCAGCGTGCTCAGGTCGGTCAGGGCCAGGGTCAGGGGGCCGGCGGCGATGCGCGGATCCAGGCGCAGCGCGTGCAGCAGCGCGGGCACGCTCAGGCCGTGCAGGCCCGCTAGGGTGACGGCCAGGGCGATGGCCAGCGCCACGCTCAGGGCCACCGCGGGCGGCGCCTGCCAGAGCAGCGTGAGCGGCCCCACCAGCGCGCCGCAGGCCAGGCCCAGCAGCCCGGCCGAGATGGCCTCCCGCAACCATTCGCGCAAGTACCAGCGCAGCGTGGGCCGCCGGTGGCGCAGGGTCTGGACGGTCAGGGTCATGGTCTGGATCGCCACGCTCTCCCCCAGTCCGAGCACCAGGGTCAGGAAGAAGGCCAGGGCCAGCGAGCGCTCCAGCGTGCTACCGAACCAGCCCGTGAGGACGGCGCAGGCCAGTCCGCTGGCCAGGGTGGGCAGCAGCCAGGGGAAGCGGTAGCGGAAGGCCAGGACGGGCGACTGGCCCTGCACCTGGGAGACGCGCACGCCGATGGCCTCGAAGACCTCGTCCATCCGCTCGCGCTCGGCCACGTCGAACACGCCCTCGGTGAACAGGTTGACGTCCAGCAGGCCCTGGACGCGTCGGGCGCTGTCCACCACCGGCAGGGCCAGCAGCTTGTGCATGGCGAAGAGCTCGCAGGCGTCGAGCACGCGCGCCGTGTCGGGCACGCTGATCACGCGGGCGACGAGGATCTCCTCCAGCGGCCGCTCCAGCGGCGAAGTCAGCAGGCTGCGCACGGGCAGCACGCCGCAGAGGGCCTCGTGCTCGTCGATGACGTAGAAGTAGTAGATGGCGTCGGCCGGGGCGCGCTCGCGGATCAGGTCCAGCGCCTGGCCGCAGCTCAGGTGGCGGGGCAGCAGGAGCCCCGGCGGGCGCATGCTCTCGCGCACCGGGCGCTCCAGCGGGGCGATCTCAGGCGGGGCTTTCAGCACGGCGCGGCACTCCGTTCAGCGCGCGGCGAGGTGGACCGCTACAGGTCCTCCGCGGGCAGGGTGTCCACCAGGTGGGCCAGCGCCTCGGGCAGCTCCAGTTCCAGTTGCAGCAGGGCCTGGCCGTGGGTCTTGCCCTGGGCGTCGTTGAGCAGGGACTCGCTGCCCCCGCCGCCCAGGCTGTCCTTCAGGATGAAGTTGAGCGCCCGGAGGTTGTCCAGCTCGTAGCGGATTACCCCGCCCCGGGCGATGCGCGCCAGGTGCGCGCCCACGCGCTCCACGCTCAGGATCTCCAGGGCCCAGCGGTAGAGGGCCTCGTGGCGGAAGAGCACGCCCACGTTGCTGTTCGGGCCCTTGTCGCCGCTGCGGGCCCAGGCGATCTGCTCCAGTCGGATCTGCATCTCAGGCTCCCGCTTCTTCGACGTTCACGCTGGTCCGGATCAGCTGCTTGGGCACCAGCGCCGGCCAGTAGGCGATGATCTCCTGGGGCTTGGGCCGCCCGCCGGCGAAACCCGTGATCCCCGGGGGGCCGTTGGTGATCACCGGCGCCAGCTCCTTGCCGAAGCGCTCCACCATTCCCGCGTCGGGGTCGCGCACGCCCAGCCGCAGCACCACTTCGTTCAGCTGGGCGGGAGCGGGCCGGATGCCGGGGTGGCAGGAATCCAGGCCGAGGAATTCGGTCTCGGTGTGTTCGAAGCGGCAGCCCGCCTGGCGCAGCCGCTCCCAGATGATCTCCGCCACCCGGGCCGCTTTCAGCCGCGCGCGCGGCCCGCTGACGGTGAGCTGGCCGTGGGCCTTCCAGCCCGCGTGATACGAGAACGAGACCTTGTAGGTGTCCGTGGCGGGCAGGCCCCGCACGCCGCTGATCCGCACGCGGTCGCGGGCCTCCTCCTCGAGCTGGAAGGAGGTGAAGTCCACGCGCACGTCCGGGCTGATGTAGTTGTGCGGGTCGCCCATCTCGTAGAGGATCTGCTCGCCCACGGTCTCGCGCGTCACCATGCCGCCGCTGCCGGGCTGCTTGGTTACCACGAAGGAGCCGTCCGGGCCGGCCTCCACCACGGGGTAGCCGATCCCGGCCAGATCGGGCACCTCCCACCAGCGGCTGTGGTTGCCGCCCGTGCACTGAGCGCCGCACTCGGTGACGTGGCCGGCCAGCGTGCCGGCGGCCAGCAGGTCCCAGTCCGCGCGGCCCCAGCCGAAGGCGTGCACCAGCGGGCCCAGCGCCAGGCCGGGGTCGGAGACGCGGCCGGCCAGCACGATCTGCGCGCCCTGGTCCAGCGCCTCCGCCAGGCAGAAGGAGTCGATGTAGACGTTGGCCGAGCTGATCCGGTCGCGCACGGCGCCGAAGGACTCGCCGGTCTCGAGATTGCGGAAATTGGCGCCCGCGGCCTCCAGCTCGGCCACGCGGCCGAGGATGTCGTCGCCCTCCACCACGCCGATGCGCACGCGCTTGCCCAGCTTGGCCGCCACCCGGCCCAGCGCCTCGCGGCAGGCCCGCGGATTCACGCCGCCGGCGTTGGTCACCACGCGAATGTCGCGCTCCAGGCAGCGGGGCAGGATGCGAGCCGCCAGTTCCACGAAGTCCCGCGCGTAGCCGGACTCGGGGTTCTTCAGCCGCTGGCGCTGCATGATGGACAGGGTCACCTCAGCCAGATAGTCCAGGGTGAGGAAGTCGATCCCGCCGCGCTCCACTAGGTGCACGGGAGCGTCGATGGAGTCGCCCCAGAAGCCCTGGCCGTTGGCGATGCGCACGATGCGGTTCACGGAACCTCCTGTCGATGTGGGTCGAATCAGACCAGCGGACAGACCATCTCAGCCGTCAGGGCGCGCCCCGCCAACTCCCGCAAGGCCGGCAGCAGGCTCGCCACGTCCGGGAAGAGCGGCAGGGTGAAGCCGTCCAGCGGTTGGCGCTCCCAGCCCAGCAGCAGGACGGGGCGCTGGTGGCAAAGCGCCAGGCTGATCTCCGAGAGCGTGCCCGCCGCGCCCGGCAGGGCCACCACCACCCGGGCCGCCAGCACGTTGAGCAGGTTGCGCGCCATGCCCAGCCCGGTGGGCAGGGCCACGTGCACGTGGGCCGAGGCGCCGGCGGGGTCCAGCCCGGGAAGCAGTCCCAGCACCAACCCGCCGGCCTGGTCGGCGCCGCGCGAGGCCGCCTCCATCACGCCAAGAGGCCGCCCGCCGGTGAGCAGGACCCAGCCCTCCCGCGCGATGGCGGCGCCCAGCTCTTCGGCCAGGGCGTCAATGGCGGGCGTGGAACGGCTGCCGCCCATCACACCGATGATCACGCGTTGCACGCGGGGCTCTCCTCTCTCCGTCATCCCGACGCTCTCCTGGAGCCCGTGTTTGCCACCTTTCTGCTTGCGCGCAGAAAGGTGGCGCCAAAGACGCGCTCTTTTCACCGGCCGTAACTAGCCGGCCTCACGGCCGGCGTCGAACAGACGGCCGAGCTGTGGACTTCCTGACTCCGTGTAGTTGGTTCGCGCTGCGCGCTTCACCCATTTTCTGGTTCAGGCCTGAAGGCCTTCACCTCACATGACACAACCCACTTCGAGCCTTCGTGCCTTCGTGCGCAAGTGGATTCTCGAACGTCCAGCACCCGACCCAAGCCGAGTCCAACAAGCTCTCTGTGCCTCTGTGCCTCTGTGGTGAAGCTTCCCTCTCCGGCCTTCACCTCACGTTACACAAACCCTCTTCGGGCCTTCGTGCCTTCGTGCCTTCGTGCGCAAGTGGATTCTCGGACAACGACAACCCAACCCCGGCGAGTCCAATCAACACTCTGTGTCTCTGTGCCTCTGTGGTAAGAGGGAGCGGGCCAGGAGTCTAGTCGTCGAGGAAGCAGACCTCGTGACCCTGATAGACGCCGGCCTCGTAGTCGAAGCGCGCCAGGAAGCGGCGGCCGGCCAGCACCCAGGGCAGGAAGTGGCGGTCGCCCTCCCAGAGCGGCAGCTCCAGCAGCCCCGCGCGCGGCACCCAGAGCAGGTGGCCTTCCGGCGGATCCACCGGCTCGCCCTCCGCCACCTCCGTTCCGTGGAAGAGAAAGACCGACCAGTCGCGGACTCCGTCGAAGCGGGGAAAGGTGATGTGCCCGGCGAAGCGCAGGCGACCCACCACCAGGCCGCACTCCTCCAGGATCTCCCGCCGGGCGCAGTCCAGCGGGGATTCGCCGGGCTCGAGCTTGCCGCCCAAGCCGTTGCAGCGACCGTAGTGGTAATCGTCCGGGCGCTTGTCGCGGCGCAGCATCAGCACCTGGCCCGCGCGCTCCACGTAGCAGAGCGTGGCCTCGACGGCGTGGATCATCCCCGGCTGCCGGTCAGGTCCCAGGTGAAGGCCGCGCGCAGCTCGCGCGCCACCTCGTCCGGCGTCAGGCTGGAGACCGCCGGCGTGTCGTCCTCGCCCAGGCAGCAGGCCACCACGGGAAAGGCGCGTCCCAGCACGCTGGCGAAGGGCGTCAGCTCCTCGGCGCTCTGCCAGCGGCCGCCGCCACCCTCCCGGGCCTGCAGGCGGGCCAGCGCCTCCTCCAGCGGGGCGAAGCGGTAGTACCAGGTGTTGCTGGTCTCGCCTTCCCAGAAGCCCGGCGCGCGCCAGCGGTTCACCGTCAGCGCCCACATGTGGCCCGGATAGCAGAGGTCGTGATACCAACCGCCCGCGCCCTCCACGGAGACCAGTTGCACGCGCTCGCGGTCCAGCCGATTGCGCGCCACGGAGTGCAGCAGGCTGCCGTCGTCCAGGGAGGCGTTGAACTCGTTCACGCGCAGGGCGTCCGTCAGCCGGCCCTCGTGCAGGGCGGCAGGAATCTCGAAGGCCACGAAGCGTTGGTGGTGCAGCTGGCGACGCAGGCGACCCGCCTTTAGCCGCTGCACGGTCTCGCCCAGGGCGACGGGCACGCGGGTGGACAAGTCCTGTTTGAGCAGGCCGGGCAGCGCCTGGAAACAGTCGTGGTGCAACTGCAGCTCGTCCCGGCCGGCGGCGCGGCCGGCCGCGAGGATCTCCACCAGCGACTCGTAGAGGCCCAGCGCCCCGTCATCCGCCCAGGCCCAGAAATCCCCCGTTTCCGCCGCGGCCACCAGCTGCTCGCGATGCGCCAGAGCTGTCGCGGGCTCCAGCAGGGCGAAGGCCGAGAGGATGCCGTCCACGTCCAGGTGGTTGTTGATCACCAGTCCCTCCGCCGGCAGCCGGCCGAACACGAGGAAATTGAGGGCGATCTCCGTGGAGCTGTCGGCCTGGTAGATCTCCGGCGTGGTGCTGGGATTCCAGTGGCTGAGTTCGATGTCCCGGTCTTCGCGGATGCCGTGGCTCGTGCCGTCCACGTAGAGCCGGACCCCGGGGTGAGAGGGTGCGGGGACCCCCTCCGATTCAAGATGGAAGCTGAGTGGCATGGTGTTCCTGTTCCTTCCCTGGCTGCAAGGTAGCGAACAGGATCCCCGGGGAGAAAGGGCGGCTCAGGCCAGGCGCCCGCTGCGGCCCGGCCGCGCACCGCACCAGCGGCCGAACAGCTCCGCGCCCAGTTCCAGCGCGCCGTCCAGCCGGGCCGCGGGCAGGTCGCCGGGCGCGAACAGCACCAGCAGCAGGCGGCGGCTGGCCTCCGTCACCGCCGTGCGCGGGCTGTCGCTGGTGGGGCTGCCGAAGGGACCGGCGGCGTCGAAGAGGCCCAGCCGGCCCTCCAGGTGGACCTCCTCCTTGCGGATGCCCGGGTAGGATTCCCCCGGCCGGCCCCGCCGCAGCTCCACCGCGCCCTCGATCCGCCCGGCGTCGTAGAGGCCCAGCGGCAGCAGGGTGCGCAGCGAGAGTTCGTTGCCCGCGTCCACGGCGTTGTTCACGGCGGGCAGGCCCTGGCCCTTGAGCACGCGCCGCAGCAGGGCCTCGGAGGAGGGCCGCGTGCGGGTGGGATCCACCCCGGCGGCGTGATACAAGCGCCGCGCGGCCTGCAGACCCTCGATCTCCGCCGGCGTCCGGCCGCCGTAGAGGCTGAGCAGCTCGCACTCCAGCCCGGCGAAGGCCGTCGCCTGCTCGGCCCCGGCCGGGGCCACGCACACATCTTCCAGTTCCAGCCAGGCCGCCGCCACCCGGCCGCCCAGGGCGGGGTCCAGATTGATCATCAGAAGAAGCCCAGCTGCAAGCGCGCCGCGTCGCTCATCATGTCCTTGGTCCAGGTGGGTTCCCAGACCAGGTCCACGTGCACGCCCTGCACGCCGTCCACGTCCAGCACGCATTCGGTGACCCGCCCGGGCAGGGCCTCGGCTTCGGGGCAGTTGGGCGTGGTCAGGGTCATGCTCACCTGCACGAAGCCGTCGTCGGCGATGTCCACGCCGTAGATCAACCCGAGCGAGTGGATGTCCACCGGGATCTCCGGGTCGAAGACCGTCTTAAGCGCCGCGACGATCCGCTCTTCCAGGGCCTGCTTGTCCAGCATGTTTCTGCTCCTACCGTTCAACCCGTTTCACCACGAAGGGCACGAAGTCCGCAGAAGAACACGAAGCCGAACGCTTGAAGGAGACTCCCAACCACCCGCATGAAGTCCAGCGCTGAAATGACCGCCAGCGCCTGACTCACCCGGACAACGGCATCCATCCATCAAACTCTTCGTGGTCTTCGTTCCCCTTCCCGTGCTTCGTGGTGCGATCCCCGTGAATTACCCGACCCCGAGCAGGCGCAGGGCCTTGCGCAGGGCGGCCGCCAGGCGCTCCACCTCGGCTTCGGTGTTGTAGAGACTGAAGGAGGCGCGCACCGTCCCCGGCAGCCCCAGGCGCTCAAGCAGCGGCTGGGCGCAGTGGTGGCCGCTGCGCACGGCCACGCCCTCCAGGTCCAGCAGGGTGGCCACGTCGCTGGGATGGGCGCCCGCCACCACGAAAGAGAGCACGCTGACCCGCCGCGGGGCCCGGCCCACGCGCACGACGCCGGGAATGGCGTCCAGCTCGGCACAGGCCCGCTCCAGCAGCCGATCCTCGTGCGCGATGAGTTCGTCCAGCGGCAGGCCGTCCAGGAACTCCAGCGCCGCGCCCAGCCCGATGGCCCCCGCGATGTGCGGCGTGCCCGCCTCCAGGCGCCAGGGCAGCGTGTTGTACTCGGAACTCTCGTAGCCCACGTGGCTGATCATGTCGCCGCCGCCCTGCCAGGGCGGGAGCTGCTCCAGCACTTCGGGCTTGCCCACCAGCGCGCCGATCCCCGTGGGTCCGTAGACCTTGTGCCCGCTGAAGGCGTAGAAATCGCAGTCGATGGCCTGCAGGTCCACGCCCAGGTGGGCCACGGCCTGGGCGCCGTCCACCAGCACGCGGGCACCGGCCTGGTGCGCCAGGGCCGTCCACTCGGCCACGGGATTCACGGTGCCCAGCGCATTGGAGACATGGGTGAAGGCCGCCAGCCGCGTGCGCTGCGACAGGGCGGCGGCGAAGGTCTCCGTGGACACCACGCCGTCGGCGTCCGCGTGGGCCACGCGCAGCACGGCGCCGCTGCGCTGGCAGAGCAGTTGCCAGGGCACCAGGTTGGAGTGGTGCTCCAGGCCGCTCACCAGGATCTCGTCCCCCGGGCGGACGAAGGCGCGGCCGAAGGAGTCGGCCACCAGGTTGATGGCCGCCGTGGTCCCCGCCGTGAAGATCACGCCCTCGGTGCCGGGGGCGTTCAACCGGGCGCGGATGGTCTCGCGCGCGGCCTCGTAGCGCTCGCCCGCGCGCGCGCTCAGCGTGTGCACGCCGCGGTGCACGTTGGCGCAGTCGCCGCGGTAGTAGCCGTCCAGGGCGTCCAGCACGGCGCGGGCCTTCTGGGTCGTGGCCGCGTTGTCCAGGTAGACCAGCGGCTTGCCGTGCACCCGTTGGTCCAGGGCCGGGAACTGCGCGCGCAGCGCCTCCACGTCCAGCACGCTCATGCCTGCTCCGCCAGGGTGCGGGTCACCAGGCGGTCCAGCGGATTGACCATCTCCGAGGTGCGCACGCGGCCCAGCAGGTCCGAGCAGAAGGCGTGGATCAGCAGTCGGCGCGCCAGGGCCTTGGGAATGCCCCGGCTGCGCAGGTAGAACAGGCTGTCCGGGTCCAGGCTGCCCACGGTGGCGCCGTGCGTGCACTTCACGTCGTCGGCCAGGATCTCCAGCTGCGGCCGGGCCAGCGCCCGGGCCGTGTCGGAGAGCAGCAGGCCGGCGAAGGACTGCACGGCGTCCGTGCGCTGGGCGTCCCGGGCCACCAGGATGCGGCCCGTGAACACGCCGCGGCTGCGCTCCGCCAGGATGGAGCGGAAGGTCTGGCGGCTCTCGCAGTCCGGCGCCAGGTGCGTCACGTGGGTGTGGTTGTCCACCACGCTCTCGCCGCTCAGGAGGGAGAGGCCGTTGACCTCGCCGCGCGCGCCCGCGCCGGCCAGCTCCAGCTGGAACTCGTTGCGCACGCTGCGTCCGCCGGTGGTGAAGGTGTGGGAGCGCAGGTGCGCGCCGGCCTCCACGCGCAGGAAGGCGCCGGAGACTCGCCGGCCCGCCGGGCTGTCGCGCTGCACGCGCAGGTGCTCGAGGGTGGCGCCCGCGCCCAGGTGGAATTCGCTCACTGCGTTGCAGAAGTAGGGCGTGGGGCCGAAGCCGCCGTGGGCCTCCATCACGCTGGCCTGGCTCTCCCGGCCGGTGATCACCAGCAGGCGCGGCTGGGTGAGCAGCGCGTCCGCCCCCGGCAGCACCAGGGAGATCACCAGCAGGGGGCGCTCCAGCCGGACGCCGTCGGGCACCCAGAGCCCCGTGGCGTCGCCGGCCAGGGCGGTGTTGAGGGCGCTGAACATGCGCTGGTCGGGCCGGCAGAGGCTGTCCAGCCGCTCCAGCAGGTCCGCCGCCTCCTTCAGTCCCCCCTGGGCGGCCCGGGCCATGGCCCGCAGGCTGCCGAAGCCCACGCCGGCGGGCAACGGACCGATCTCGCAGAGTTCGGGCATCAGGCGGCCGTTGACCACCACCACGCGGTCCACGCGCACGCCCTCGGGCGTCAGGGCCGTGAGCTGCGGGGCCGTGGGCGCCGGGCCCTCGCCGGCCAGGAGCAGTTCCTCCTCGGCCAGGCCCTCCAGCCGCGAGTAGCGCCAGGCTTCGTCGCGGGCCGTGGGCAGGCCCAGCTCCAGGGCTCGCCGGGCCAGGCGCGCGCGCGCTTCGCCAGCCACCAGCCCGGCGTCGTCAGGCGGATCCGTCAGCCAACCCGTCAGGGTGCGGGCCCTGTTCATGCCGAGACCTCCTGGGTCAGCCAGCCGTAGCCGCGCTTCTCCAGCTCCAGGGCCAGTTCGCGCCCGCCGGTCTTGACGATCCGGCCGCCGGCCAGCACGTGCACCTGGTCGGGCACGATGTAGTCCAGCAGACGCTGGTAGTGGGTCACCACCACGGCGCTGAACTCGGGCGAGCGCATGGCGTTGACGCCCTCGGCCACGATCTTCAGCGCGTCGATGTCCAGCCCTGAGTCCGTCTCGTCCAGCAGGGCCAGCCGGGGCTCGAGGATCAGCATCTGGAAGATCTCGTTGCGCTTCTTCTCGCCGCCCGAGAAGCCCTCGTTGACCGCGCGCTTCTGCAGGCCGTCCTCCAGGTGCACGAGCTTGAGCTTCTCGCTGACCAGGCGCAGGAAGTCCTCCGCCGGGATCTCGGGCTGGCCGCGGTGCCGGCGCTGGGCGTTGAGCGCCATCCGCAGGAAGTAGAGGTTGGGCACGCCCGGAATCTCCACCGGATACTGGAAGGCCAGGAAGATGCCGTCGCCGGCGCGCTCCTCGGGCTCGCGGTCCAGCAGGTTGCGCCCCTGGTAGAGCACGTCTCCTGCCGTGACCTCGTAACCGTCGCGCCCGGCCAGCACGTTGGCCAGCGTGCTCTTGCCGGAGCCGTTGGGCCCCATGATGGCGTGGATCTCGCCGGGCTTCACGTCCAGCGTCAGGCCTTTGAGGATTTCCTTGCCCGCCACGCTGGCGTGCAGGTTGTGGATCTGCAGCATCGTCGCTCCTGTCTGCGCGCCGGGTCGCGTCGGCACGCCGCCTCCAGCCTCTTCCGCACGCTCCCCGCCGACCTTCGCCGGCCCCGGGACCGCACGCGCTTCTCTTCGCGGTTATCGCTCCGCGTCCAGCCCTGTGTGGCCGTCCGCGGAATCCACCCTCAGCCCACGCTGCCTTCCAGGCTCAGGCCCAGCAGCTTCTGCGCCTCCACGGCGAACTCCATCGGCAGCTCGGCCAGCACCTCGCGGCAGAAGCCGTTCACGATCATCGAGACCGCGTCCTCTTCCTTGATGCCGCGCTGGCGGCAGTAGAAGACCTGGTCGTCGCTGATCCGGCTGGTGGTGGCCTCGTGCTCCACCACGCTGTCGGGGTTGCGCACGTCGATCACGGGCCAGGTGTGCGCGCCGCAGCGGTCCCCGATGAGCAGGCTGTCGCACTGGGAGTGGTTGCGCGCGCCCGTGGCCTTGGCCCCCACCTGGACCAGCCCGCGGTAGCTGTTCTGGCTGAGCCCCGCGCTGATCCCCTTGGAGATGATGGTCGAGCTCGTGTTGCGCCCCAGGTGGATCATCTTGGTGCCCGTGTCCGCCTGCTGGTGGTTGTTGGTCAGCGCCACCGAATAGAACTCGCCCACGGAGTCGTCGCCCTTGAGGATGCAGCTGGGGTACTTCCAGGTGATGGCCGAGCCGGTCTCCACCTGGGTCCAGCTGATCCGGGCCTTCTCTTCGCAGAGCCCGCGCTTGGTGACGAAGTTGTAGATGCCGCCCTTGCCCTCGCGGTCCCCCGGGTACCAGTTCTGCACCGTGCTGTACTTGATGCTGGCGCCCTTCAAAGCCACCAGCTCCACCACCGCCGCGTGCAGCTGGTTCTCGTCGCGCATGGGCGCTGTGCAGCCCTCCAGGTAGCTGACGTAGGAGCCCTCGTCGGCGATGATCAGCGTGCGCTCGAACTGCCCCGTGCCCGCCGCGTTGATGCGGAAGTAGGTGGAGAGTTCCATCGGACAGCGCACGCCCTTGGGGATGTAGACGAAGGAGCCGTCGCTGAACACGGCCGTGTTGAGGGCCGCGTAGAAATTGTCGCGCATGGGGACCACGCTACCCAGGTAGCGTCGCACCAGCTCGGGGTGCTCGCGCAGGGCCTCGCTGATGGAGCAGAAGATGATCCCGCGGGTGGCCAGCTCCTCCTTGTAGGTGGTCTTGACCGACTCGCTGTCGAAGACCGCGTCCACGGCCACGCCCGCCAGCCGGGCGCGCTCGCCCAGCGGGATGCCCAGCTTCTCGAAGGTCTCCAGCAGTTCCGGATCCACCTCGTCCAGACTGGCCGGGCCCTCCTTCTTGCGGGGCGCCGAATAGTAGGAGATGGACTGGAAGTCGATGGGCGGGATGTTGAGGTAGGCCCAGTCGGGCACGCTCATCTCCTGCCAGGCCCGGTAGGCCTTCAGGCGCCACTCCAGCATGAACTCCGGCTCGTCCTTGCGGCCGGAGATCAGCGCGACGATCTCCTCGGAGAGCCCGGCGGGAATGGTGTCCGACTCGATGTCCGAGGTGAAGCCGTACTTGTAGTCCTGGGCGGCCAGTTCGCGGATCTGTTGGGTCTCGCTGCTCATGCCGCGCCCTCCGCCAGCTGCCGCAACGCCTGGGCCGACTTCGACACGCCGCCGCCACAGGCCATGGCGCCGCAACCATCGCCCTCGGCCGGGGCCATGTCCTCCAGGCTGATCCCCTGCAGCGCCTGCTGGATGGCCTGGTTGATCCGCACCCAGTTGGGCTGCAGCGAGCAGCCCGCCAGGAAGCGGCACTCCCCGGGCCCCGTCTCCACACACTCCGTGATGGCGATGGGGCCTTCCAGCGCGCGCACGATGTCGGCCACGAAGATCAGGCCGGCTGGTCGACCGAGCCGATAACCGCCCCGCGCCCCGCGCTGGCTGGCCAGCAGGCCATCGCGCACCAGCAGCTTGAGGATCTTGCCGACCATGGGCAGGGGCAGACCCGTCTCCAGGGCTAGGTCCCGCGCGCTCCGCGCCTCGCCGTTGCGCCGGGTGGCGAACAGGGTCATGAGCACGATGCCGTAATCTGTTTGTTTGGTGATGCGCAGCACGGCGCCCTCCAAAAGTAGAACCGTTCAGGTTCTGATTTTAGTCCTTGATGAACAAGGTAGAACTCGCAGAACGGGCTCGCAAGCAGTCAAGCCGCGGGAAGTGCAAAAAGAGGACTGGGGGCGTCTGGATTCCAGCCCGCCCCCAGGATGAATGGTCGGTCAGAATGCGGAAGCGGACTCAGGGCGTGGCGGCCCGGACCTGGTAGAAGCGGGCCGGGGTGGCGCCCAACACGTCCGCGTCCGTGAACTGCCCGTCGTAGGAGGTGCCCAGCCAGGTGGCGAAGGGTCCGGCGGGCAGCTCGCCGCAGTAGACGTTGTACTCCGGCGCGCCCGTGGGCGTCCAGCTCAGGACGGCGTCCGGTCCACTGGCGCTGATGCTCAGGTCGACGACGGGATCCGGGGTCGGGCCGGCCTCGGTCCAGGCGCTCACATTGCCGAAGAAGATCCCGCCGGCCACGCAATCCGTCGCGCGGGGCAGCAGCGCGAAGACGGCCGAGGTGGAGCCGCCGCCGTAGAGTCCGCCCAGGGGCGACCAGGCAGAACCGTCCCACTGCGCGACGTGCTCGGCCGGCTGGCCCTCCGCGTCGTCGAAGATCCCACCGGCGATCAGGCGCCCGTTCCAGCTGCAGAGCGCCAGCACGTAACCGTAGGGTCCGCCGCCCACGCCGCCGCCCAACGCCGACCAGGCCGTCCCGTCCCAGCGGGCCACCCGGCGCGCCGCCACGTCCCCCGCTTGGGAGAACAGGCCGCCGGCGATCAGGTCGCCGTTGTGGACGGTGAGGGCGTAGGTGATCCACGAGATCCCGGCGCCCAGGCCCGACCAGCTGCTGCCGTTCCACCGGGCGATGTGCGGGGCCGGCTGGCCGCCGGCGGTGGTGAAGAAGCCCGCGGCGATCAGCTCCCCGTTGTAGACGGTGAGGGCCATCACCTGGCTGTTCAGGCCGCTGCCCAGCGGATCCCAGTTCTCGCCGTCCCACTGCGCGATGTAGTTGGCCGGGCCGTTGCACTCCGTGAAGTAGCCGGCGGCGATCAGGTTGCCGTTGTAGACGGCCAGCGAGGTGACGATGCTGTTGGCGCCGCCCTCCAGGTCCAGCCACTGGGTGCCGTCCCACTTGGCGATGTAGCCCACCTCGAGGCCCGAGGCCGTGAAGAAGTGCCCGGCGGCGATCAGCTCGCCGTTGTAGATGGCCAGCGCGTTGACCTGGCCGTCCACGCCGCCGCCCAAGGGCTGCCAGTTGACGCCGTCGAAGCGGCGCAGATAGTCCGGCGCCTCGCCGCCGGCCACCAACTGGCCGTTGTACTGGGTCAGCGCGTGCACCCAGTAGGGCAGGCCGCCGCCCACGCTGTCCCAACTCTGGGCCCGGGCCGCGGGCAGCCAGGCCAGGCAGACCAGCAACAGGGCCAGCCGCGACAAACGCCGCAAGCCAGGTATCCGAGTCCGTGCGTTCGTGCTCATGGAGTCCTCCCGGAACCGTTGGTAGATGGGATCAGCCTACAGGTGCCACAAGAAGAATTCAACCTGGCGGGGCGCGCCATCCACCACGGGCGGACGCACCACGTTGCGGCCATTCACGACCTCGACGGGCAAGGTGGAATCCTGCCAGAGGGCGCCGGACTGCATGCCCCGTTCGCGTAGCACGAATCCTTCGCAGGGCCAGGGCCAGCTCAGGGTGGCCACCGCAGGGTCCACGGCGGAATCGTACTCCACCGTCAGCACGGGGGCAAAGACCGCGGTCAGGGCGTGGTCGCCATCCATGAACACATCCAGCAGCGGCCCGCCGCCGATGTTCACGCCGTTGTCCTCCCAGTGCCCGAACGTGAAGCCCGCTGCGGGCAGGGCCTCGAGCCCCGCGCTGGCGCCGAGGTCGTAGCTGCCCGCGCCACTGGCCGTGCCGCCCTCGGGCGGCCAGGCCGCCGTGGTGAGCTGGACCTGGGGCGGGGCCGTGCGCAGGGCGATGAAGTTGTCCGCGTAGAAGATCGTGGTGGAGTTGGGACCCTGGCCGGGCGGAATGTCCAGCACCACCAAGTTGAAGGGCACGGGCGAGCTCAGCCGCGCAATGCCCTCCGGATAGACCAGGATGATCCACTCCCCGCGCACCACGGCTTCGGCCACGGGCGGGTTGTCCGTGTTGTCCACGTAAGCCCGCAGGCGGACCTGCGTCGGGATGTCCGTCACCGATTCGTAGTCCCCCGTGCAGAAGGCCACCGAGACGTCGCTCAGCCAATGGTCGAACCGGAGCTGCAGGGAGTTGGTGAAGTAGCCCGACGGGAAGAGGAAGTTGCCCGAGAAGACGCCGGGCACGTAGCCCCAGAGCGTGTTCTGCACCGACCAACTGCTGGTGGGCGCGCTGAACTGGACCGTCAACCCGTTCTGGGTCTGCAGGGCCGGCATGGACTGGTAGGGCTGGCAGGGTGGCGAGCCGGTGTCGAAGTCGAAGGTGGCGGCCAGGGGAAGCTGCTCGAACTGGGCGACCAGCAGGAGGTCCGTCGTGGCCGTGAACGTGTAGCTGGGCGAGGTGCTGACCAGGGTGGCCCCCCACTCCAGCCAGCCTGTGAAGGCGTAGCCCAGGCTGGGCGTGGCCGTCACCGTCACCGGGGTGCCCGCGTTGTAGCTGCCGGCCCCGGCGAGTTGTCCACCCAGCGCCGGCCAGCCCTCCAGCGTGACGGCGCAGGCCGGCACGAAGTGGGCCACCAGGCTGCGGTCACCGCTCACCTGGATCGTGTACTGCGGATTGACGCTGATTTCGGCGCCGTTCTCCGTCCAACGCTCGAAGCCGAAGCCGGGACCCGGCGTGGCCGTCAGCGTGGCGCTGGAGCCCAGCGGATACACCCCTGCCCCGAAAACCGTGCCCGCGTCCACCGGCAGGGCGCTGGCATCGATGGTGGCCGTGGGTGCCGCCGACGTGTGCAGGCTGAAGACCAGGTCGCCCGTGATGGACTGGTACTGGCCCTCCGGCAGCTTGCGGAAGTGCGAGCCGTTGCCCCCGCTGCCGGTGGCGAAACCCCAGTCGGGGATGCCGTGCATCCAGGCGATGATCTGGACCCAGTAGCGCGTGCCCGCCGCCGCCTGGAAAGGCGAAGGCAGGGTGTAGTGGTAGTCGCTCAGCGCCACGCCGCCGAAACTTCCCGCCGGGGTCTCGCCGCACGTGCTCTCGGCCTGGTACTCGGCCAGCGGCACGTGGATCACGTCCGGCTGCCAGAGCGTGCCGTTGTTGGCCCAGATGGAGACGGTGAAGTCCAGCACGGGGGAGCTCCAGTAGGCGTAGGCGGGATCGTGCCCGCCCCGCCAGCGGATCTCCGTGATGGCCTGGTCGGCACTGAGCTGGAAGCTGTCCCAGACCACCTGATCGTAGTCGCTGCCGTCCGGATCCCACCAGGACGAGAGGTGGATGGCGCCCGTGCCGGTGTGCGGCTGGGAGTAGACTTCCGTCGCGCGGGCGGCGGACAGGCTCCCGAGCAGCAGCAGGGCCAGGAGCCAGCCCCGGGCGGCGGCGAAGAGTGCGTGCGGACCTGGGATTTGCTGCGGCATGCGTTCCTCCCGTCGGGTTCTGGGACCATTTGTCCGCCGCGCGGCGCGCGGGACGCTGGCGGTCACGGTTGAAAAATGAACCGCCGCCCGCAAAGTTCGCAGGACATTCATCAAGTCTGGAAAGTTTAGTTTCTAACCATGGCGTTTTCAGAACAAACTTAGGCTTGACCCTTATGCCGTTTCATGAGCTATTTTATGCTGTCCTGCGGCCATGGCACGGTGGCCCGACCCCTCACCCAAAGGGAAACCCATGAGAACTCTGCTGTTGTCCAGTTCCCTGAGCCCCACGTCCCAATCCCGTCAGCTGTGTCGCCGCGTGGCGGAGGCCCTGGCCGCCGAGCCCGGGGTGGAGCTGGATTTCGTGGACCTGCGCGAGGTGGAGCTACGCCCCTGCCATCTGGGCAAGACGCCCTCCATGCGGGACTTGGCGGAACGGATCGCGCTGGCGGACAACTACATCTTTGGAATGGGCGTGCACTGCTACAGCATCAACGACGGGCTGAAGCTGGTGCTGGACAATTGCATGAAGGGCTGCGAAGGCAAGTTCTTCGGCATCCTCTGTGCGGCGGGCGGCGAGAAGAGCTACTTGAGCACCATGCACCTCACCCAGATGTGCATGAACGAGTGGCGCATGCTGCAGCTGCCCCGGGTGGTCTACGCCCACGACGGCGACTTTCGCGACGGCGTGCTGGCCAACCCGGCCGTGGAGGAGCGGCTGGAGCTGTTCGTGCGCGAGTTCCGCAGCATCGGTCAAAAGCTGATTTCCTAGTTCGGGGTGGATGCCCCAGCGGCGGCGGGCGCTGCACCCGCCGGGTTTCGACACCAGGAGGACATCATGGGCGACAAGGGCGGCAAGAAGGACAAGGACAAGGCCAAGAAGCAGGACGTGGCCAAGCACGACCAGAAGGACAAGAAGAAGGCCGACAAGCAGGTCAAGAAAGTCTGAGCCCGCAAGGCGGGGAGTGCGCACCCGCCGGGTTCCTGACAGCGCGGCGCTACGCCCTGGTGGGGGCGTCCCGCGGCGGGCGCAAATTCGGCAACACCCTGCTGCGCGAGCTCCGCTCCCGGGGGCTGGCGGTGACGCCCGTCCATCCCCACGCCGGCGAGCTGGAGGGGTTGCCGTGCGCGTCCAGTCTGGCCGCGCTGACCGAGCCCGTGGAGGCGCTGGTGCTCTGCGTGCCTCCCGCGCAGGTGCCCGGGCTGCTGCGCGAGGCGCTCGCCGCTGGAATCCCCCGGGTCTGGCTGCAGCAAGGCTCCGAGAGCCCGGAGGCCGCGGCCCTGGGCCGCGAACTGGGACTGGAGCTGGTGGCCGGCCAGTGCCTGCTGCTGCACCTGGAGCCGGTGCGCGGCCTGCACGCGCTGCACCGCTGGTTCTGGCGCCGGCTGGGGCAGGGGCGGACGGCCCGGTGCGACCCGCCGGCTTGATTCATCCCGCTCGTGCCACAGGCAAACAGGGGTGATCCATGGCCCTCAGCTGCTTCGCAGACAACTCCCGGCCGCCGGACGCGGCGGAGCTGGCCGCGGCCCTCGGTCCCGCGGCGGCCCTCTGGGGCGAGCTGCGCCGCCGGGCGGAAGCCGCCCACGGGCCTCTGCAGGAGGAGTGGAAGCACCCGGGAAAGTCCTTCGGCTGGTCCCTGCGCCTGAAGCTCAAGGAGCGCGTGCTGCTCTACCTCACGCCCCAGCAGGGCTTCCTTTGGGCGGGCATCGTGCTCGGGGAGCGCGCCAGCGCCGCCGCCCTGGCGGATGCGGGCCTTCCGCCGGCCCTGCGTCAGACCCTGGCCGACAGCAAAGCCTATGCGGAAGGCCGCGGCCTGCGGCTGGAGTTGCGACCCGGCGCGGAGCTGGAGCCGCTGTTGCGCCTGCTGGACCACAAGCTGGCCTGATTCCCCCTTCCCACCGGCGCGGATCCAGCGGACGGCGCGAGCCGGCGGCCGTGACTCTCATCCGCCCGCCATTGCTGATATTGGGTCCCCACGCGAGAAGCAAAGAGGTGTTGACATGAAGAAGACCTGGATCATCCTGGCCGTCGTCGCGGCCGTGCTGCTTTGGGCGGTGCTCAGTTCCGTCGGAACCTACAACCGCCTGGTCACCCAGGAGGAAGGCGTCACAAGCCAGTGGGGCAACGTGGAGAACGTCTACCAGCGCCGGGCCGACCTGATCCCCAACCTGGTGGAGACGGTGAAGGGCTACGCCAGCCACGAGCAGGAGACGCTCACCGGCGTGATCGAGGCCCGCGCCAAGGCCACCCAGGTGACCGCCCAGCTCACGCCGGAAGCCATGAACGATCCCAAGACCCTGGCCAAGTTCCAGGCCGCCCAGGGTGAGCTCTCCAGCGCGCTGGCCCGCCTGATGGTGGTGGTGGAGAAGTATCCGGACCTGAAGGCGAACCAGAACTTCCTGGACCTGCAGACCCAGTTGGAAGGCTCGGAGAACCGCATCGCCGTGGAGCGCCGCATGTTCAACGACCTGGCCAAGGAGTTCAACGCCGGCATCCGGCGCTTCCCGGCCTCGCTGATCGCCGGCATCGCCGGGCTGCAGAAGCACGCCTACTTCGAGGCGGCCGAGGGCGCCGAGCAGGCTCCCAAGGTGGACTTCGGCAAGTAAGCTGCCCCGGACCGCCACGCTGGAGCGTGGCGGTCCCCCCCAACCCCGGAGGAGCCCATGTTCCGCCTGCGTTCCCGGCTCTGGCTGTGCATCCTGCTGCTCTTCCTGACCACGGGCCTGCTCCAGGCCCAGCAACTGCCCGACCCGCCCGCCCGTCACTTCGTGGACGAGGCCGGCCTGGTCTCCGCGCCGGAGGCCGACCTGCTGGCCGAGCAGCTCTACGCCTTCGAACAGCGCACGGGCATCCAGTTCGTGGTGGCCGTGCTGCCCGAGGCGGACGCGGAGATCGCAGACTACGGCAACCGCCTGTTCGCGCACTGGAAGATCGGCGACGCCAAGAACAAGCGCGGCGTGCTGTTCCTGGTGCTGCCCAATCAGCGCGCCTCCCGGCTGGAAGTGGCCTACGGGCTGGAAGAGGCGCTGCCCGACATCAGCGCCGGACGCATCCTGCGCGAGATGAAAGAGATTCCCCGCGATCCGGCGGCGGCCCGCCTGCAGTTCGTGATGATCCGCGTGGCCCAGGCCATCGCGCCGGACGATCCGCTGGCCCAGGGCCAGTTGCCCGCGGCGCGTCCCCAGCGCACCAAACGCCCCCAGGGCCTGGGACTGCTGGGACTGGTGGGACTGCTGGCCCTCCTGGGCATCTTTGGCGGCGGTCGACGTGGCGGCGGCATGGCGCCCTTCATCATCGGCAGCATCCTGGGCTCCACCCTGCGGGGCGGCGGCGGCGGTGGGGGCGGCGGATTCGGCGGCGGCGGGTTCTCCGGCGGCGGAGGCTTCTCCGGCGGCGGCGGCGCCAGTGGAGGGTGGTGAGATGGCACGCGACAGCAAACCGGCGGCCTTCCTGACCGAGGCTGAACAGGAGCAGGTCAAGCAGGCGGTGGAACACGCGGAGCGGCTCACCTCGGGGGAGATCCGCGTCTACTTGGAAGGGAGCATCCCCTGGTTCGGCCGCAATCCCTACCGGCGCGCCCGGCGGATCTTCGGCCGGCTGGGCATGCACGCCACGGCGGAGCGCAACGGCGTGCTGGTCTACCTGGCCACCCGCTCCCAGCGCTTCGCCATCGTGGGGGACGAGGCCCTGCACCAGCACGTGGGGGACGCCTTCTGGCGGGAGATCGCCCAAGACATGTCCACCCACTTCGCCGCCGACCGCTTCGGGGACGGGCTGGCGGAGGCCGTGAACCGGGTGGGCGGAAAACTGGCCGAGTACTTCCCCTACCAGAGCGACGACCGCAACGAACTCTCCGACGAGATCGCCTTCGGCCGCTGATCAGTGAGCGGCCAGCCCCAGCGTGAGACCGGCGGTGACGGCCAGGCTCGACCCGTCGCCGAACGCGCCGCCCAACCCCGCATCCAGCGAGGCTGTGCCGATGGACCGCCGCAGGCCCACCAGCCAGTTCTGGGTCCGCTTCAGATCGCCTCCCAGCTCCAACCCCAGATCCAGCGCGCGCCCGGGGCGGCAAAGCGCCAGGCCCCAGACCGGCTCGGGCTCCCGCGACAGCTCCCAGGCTGCGCCGGCGCTCAGGTCCAGGGTCAGGCCGGCCAACTCCCGGGTGCAGGCCAGTTCCAGATTGCGCGCCGCCCGCCCGGCCTCGCCGCCGCCCGCCAGGCTGAGCAGGCCCGGCAGCAGGGCGAACTTGGCCCCCAGCACCGTGCCGTCGAAGGAGCGCTCGCCCGCCGGCGCGTGGGTGAAGCAGACGCCCAGCGCCAGATCCAGCCGGGGCCCCAGGCCCTGGGTGAACCCCAGTCCGCTGCAGAGCTGCGCCCCGGCCACGTCCAGCACGGCCTCGAGCTCCGTGCCGCCCCCCGTGGTTCCGGCATCCTGGGTGGCGAAGGGCCGGGCGGCCAAGGACAGCCCCGGCAGTCCGATCATCACTCCCAGCAGGATCAGTCGTCTTCCTGTCCGCACCATCTCGGCTCTCCTTCCCAGGGGTGGCTGAGCCACTCATCGACCGCCCTCGACAACCGATTGAGCGCCGTCGCCGCGTCAATTCATTTCGATGATTCTTGAAACGGACTTGCACTCCCGCTCTCAGTTTGATTCTATGGATCCCGAATCAATTCTGGAGCGGAGCATGACGGAATCCACCGGTCTGATCGTGGCGCGGGCCCTGGCCGACCCGGCGCGTCTGGCGGTCCTGCGCGCGCTGCTGGAGCGTCCCCACTACGTCGAGGAACTGGCCGGACGGCTGGGCCTGGCCGCCTCCACCCTGGTCTTCCATCTGAAAAAGCTGGAGGAGGCGGGCCTGGTGAGCAAAAGCCGCGAGCAGTACTTCAGCATGTACTCGGTCTGCTGGCCCCCGCTGGAGCGGCCGCTGCTCGAGCTGGTCACCGGCGGCGAGGGCGCGGATCGCCGGGAGCGCGAGCGCCTGGCCGGCTATTGCCGGCGCGTGCTGCAGACCTTCGCCCCCGCGGGCCGGGTGGAGCGCCTGCCCGTCCAGCAGAAAAAGCGCCGGCTGCTGCTGGAGGAGTTCGCCGCGCTGCTGGAGCCGGGGCGCGAATATCCGGAGCGCGCGCTGAACGAGCTGTTCGCCGTCCACCACGCCGACTACTGCACCGTGCGACGGGAGCTGGTGGACGCCGGACTGCTGCTGCGCGAGCAGCAGGTCTACCGGCTCAATCCGGCCTGGACCCCGGCGGGACCGTCCTGGCTGCGGGAGATGGCCGCCGGACCCGCCCCGGCCCGGAACCCGGAGGCGGGGCCGGCCGCCGCCGGCGTGTATTGTATCACGCACCTGGCCAGCGGTCGGCGCTTCATCGCCCGGGCCAGCGGCGTGGAGAGCCGGCTGCGCTCCCAGCGCGCCCAGCTGGAACTGGGACTGCACCGCTGCGCGGCCCTGCAGGAGGATTGGAGTCGGGAAGGGGCGGCGGCCTTTCGCCTGGAGGTGCTGGCCACCCTGGAGCCGGCCGAGGAGAGCGCCTTCCAGCGCGGTCGGCGCCTGTCGGCCCTGGAGCGGGAGTGGCGCGTCCGACTGGACTGCCCGGGCGACTACGACTCGTCGTCGTCGTCCAGCAGCTCCCTGTCGTCGGGGCCTTCCTCGTAGAGCCGCCGGTCCGGCGCGCCGCGCCAGGTCCAGACGGCCGGCCGGGCGCAATAGGGACAGCCGCGGCGCTCGGCCTCGATGATGGCCTGGTCGCTGCTCCAGAAGAGGTTCTCCCGGCCGATCTGGTCCAGAACCCCGCCGCGCTCCATCATGACGCGCACCCGGTCGTGCACGCCCGCCAGCATCAGCTGCCCGCCGGTCTTGCGCAGGTGTTCACGCACGTGGGTGATGGCCTCCAGTCCCGCCGTGTCGATGAGCGGCACGCCGCGCATGGAGAGGATCAGGGTCTGGGTCGGGCCCAGTCCGGCGAAGGCCTCGTTGAAGTTGCCCACCGCCGCGAAGAAGAGCGGACCTGTCACGAAAGCCACGCGCACGTGCTGGCACCTGCCTGAGACCTCGATGCCCCGGGCGCGCAGCTTGTCAGGATCCACCGGCTGCACT
Organism: Candidatus Delongbacteria bacterium; assembly: GCA_041675285.1. Taxonomy (NCBI): domain Bacteria; phylum Candidatus Delongiibacteriota; species Candidatus Delongbacteria bacterium. The sequence continues at coordinate 48,015 of JBAYTZ010000007.1, read as the reverse complement.
TCGATGTCCAGGCTGGCGATCTGGCTGAGGAAGATCGCCCCGGCCATGAAGGTGCTGATCACAATGGCTTGGGTGAGATCCAGCGAGATGGTGGCCACCAGCGTCACCGAATAGGCCAGCATGGCCGTCTTGAAACGCCGCCCGAAGATGAAGCGGATGGCGCCCCATTCGTTCATCCGCCAGGCGGTGACCAGCAGCACGCCGGAGAGCGCCGCCAGCGGCACCCGGGCCATCAGCGGCGCCAGCAGGAGCATGCTGAGCAGCAGGCCCACGGCGTGCACGATGCTGGTCATGCGCGTGCGCCCGCCGGACTTGATGCCCACGCTGGTGCGCGCGATGGCCGCCGTGGCGGGCACGCCGCCCAGGAAGGGGATCAGCAGGTTTCCCACTCCCTGGGCCACCAGTTCCTGGTTGGCCTGCAGGCGCACGCCGGTCATGTTGGAGGCCACCATCCCGCAGAGCAGCGATTCCACGGCCCCCAGCGCCGTGATGGTCAGCGCGGGGTAGATGAAGTCCGACAGGTGCTCCCAGGGGATGTTGGCCAGGCTGAGTCGCTCGGGCAGCAGCGGCGAGGTGGGGATGACCCCGATGGTCGCCACCTGCCAGTTGAAGAGCCAGGCCAGACCCGTGGCCGCCACCAGCCCCACCAGGCTGGCGGGCACGCGCGCGCCCCAGCGCTGGGGCCAGAACAGCATCAGGCCCGTCACCAGCAGGCCCAGGAAGAGCGTGGGCAGGTCGGGGCTCCAGCCGCCCTGGAAGTAGCCCAGCAGCTTGAGCAGGGAATTCTCGTGAGCCGGCGTCTGGGTGCCCAGGAAATTGTCCAGCTGCCCGATGGCGATGATCAGCCCGATGCCGCTGGTGAAGCCCGTGATCACCGGCGCCGGGATGAAGGCGATGAAGCGTCCCATCCGCAGCAGGCCGATGATCAGCAGCAGCGCGCCCGAGAGCAGGCCGGCCAGCCAGACGCCCTCCAGCCCGTAGCGCTGGGCCAGCAGGATCAGCACGGCGCTCATGGCGCCGGTGGGACCGCTGATCTGGTAGGGCGCGCCGGAGAGTCCGCCGATCACCAGGCCGGCCAGGATGGCCGTGACCAGGCCCGCCGCCGCCGAGGCGCCCGAGGCCACGCCGAAGGCCAGGGCCAGCGGCAGCGCCACCGCGGCCACGGTGAGTCCGGCCATCAGGTCCAGGCGGAAGATGCCGAGGTTGTAGCCGGCGAATTCGTCGCGGAGCAGGCGGGTGAGGCTGCGGCGGGGCATGGGGCTTCCTTCGTTGAACCGCCTTGAATGTAGGGGACGCGAGGGGGCCGGGAAATCGCGCCCGCCGTCCAGCCTCCTTGTATCTTGTGCCTCGAGCGAGCGCCGCGCCGGCGCTCCCGCCAACCCCCAGCGCACAGGACTCCCATGATCCACGTGGTGCAGGAAGCCCGCGGTGAATCCCTCTTCGACCGCCTGGCCGAGGATCTGGCCGCCGCGCCGCCCGGGCCCGCCGCCCGGGAGGTGGTGATCGTCGAATCCGTGGGCATGGCCCGGCGCCTGCCGCTGGAGCTGGCCGCCCGCCTGGGTGGAGTGGCCGGCCTGCACACGCCTTTTCCGGCCCGCTTCCTCTGGGAGGAGCTCCTGCACCCGGCCGGTGCGGCCGATGACGCGCGCTCGCCCTGGGAGCCCGAGGCCCTCGCCTGGCGGATCGCCGCCCTGCTGCCCGCCTGCCTGGAGGGTCCGGGTTCCGAGGCCGTCGCCCGGCTGCTGGAGCGGGACCGGACCGGCAGCCTGCGCCACGGGCTGGCCCGCCGCCTGGCCGGCCTCTTCGACCAGTACCTCGTCTACCGGCCGCGCTGGCTGCTGGACTGGGAAGGTCACCCCGACGCCGCGCGCCTGCCCGGCGGGGAGTCGCCGCCCGACTCGCCCACGCTGATCTGGCAGCGCCAGCTCTGGCGGCGCCTGCGCCGGGCGCTGGCCCAGCCCCACCGCGCCAACCTGCAGGCGGACTGGCTGGCCGCCCTCGAGCGCTCTGGCCCGCCCGCCGGACTGCCGCCGCGCCTGAGCCTGTTCGCCCTGGGCAATCTGCCCCCCGCCCAGCTGGACCTGTTCGAGGCCCTCGCCCGCCACCTGCCCGTGCGCCTCTACCTGCTCAATCCCTCCCGCGAGTACTGGGGCGACTTGCCGGGCCGCCGGCCCCGCCAGGCCCTGGACGAGGCCGAGGGGCGCGCACCCCTGCTGGCCACCTGCGGCAGCGAGCTGGGAGCCTGGATCGACGAGCTGCTCGAGCGCGACGCCGAGTTCAGCGGCCCGCGGGACGAGCCGCCGGCCCCGCGCACCCTGCTGGAGCACCTGCAGTCCAGCCTGTTCCACGTGAGTCCGCTGCCCGATCCGCCGCCCCGGGATGACAGCCTGCAATTCCACTCCTGCCACTCGCCCCAGCGCCAGGCGGAGGTCCTGCTGGACTGCCTGCTGGACCTGTTCGAGCGCGAGCCCGGGCTCAGCCCGGGCGACATCCTGGTGCTCTGCCCCGAGCTGGAAAGCGTCCGGCCGGCTTTCGAGGCGGTCTTCTCCAGCCAGGAACCCACGCGGCAGATCCCCTGGCGCGTCCTGGGACCCGCCGCGGGGCGTGGCCTGGGCGTGGTGCTGGCCGAACTGCTGCAGCTGGCCGGCGGGCGCTGGGAGAGCGGGCGCGTGCTCGCCCCGCTGCAATGCGCGGCGCTGCGCCGGCGCCAGGGGCTGGACGGGGACGCTCTGGCCCTGGCCCTGGACTGGTGTCGCGCGGCGGGCATCCGCTGGGGCTGGGATGCCGAGGCCCGCGGGCGGCTGGGGCTGCCGGCGGTGGACGAACACGGCTGGCGCGCCGGCCTGGATCGCCTGCTGCTGGGCTACGCCATGTCCCGGGACAGTCTGGTGGAAGGTCTGGTGGCCCTGCCGGCCGCCGGCGAGCAGCCCGAGCGCCTGCAGGCTTTCCTCGAGTGGCTGCAGGTCTTGCGCCGCTTCGAGGCCGGGAGCGAATCCCCCCGCACGCCGGAGGATTGGACGCGCTGGCTGCTGGAGTGGCTGCCGCGCTTCTTCTCCCCGGACGAGGACGAGGAGCGCGAACTGCAGGAGCTGCGCGAGCGCCTGCTGGCCGGCGAGGCCGCCGCGCGGGCCGGTGGGGCCGCCGAAGTCCTGCCCTTCGCCTGTGCCCGGGACTTCCTGCTCCGCACCCTGGCCGGGGACGAGGGCATCCGCGGCGGCGGTTTCGACGGCCGGCTGACCCTGGCCCCCATGCTGGCCTGCCGCGGCCTGCCCGCCCGGGTGGTCGTGCTGCTGGGCCTGGACGACACGGTCTTTCCGCGTCCCAGCCGCCGGGATGAGCTGGACCTCTGCCTGGGCGCCGCGCGGCGGGGGGATCGCCAGCCCCGGCTGCAGGACCGCGCGCTCTTCCTGGAGGCGCTGGGCAGCGCGCGGGACAACCTGCTGCTGTTCTGGACCGGACGCGACGTGCAGGAGAATCGCCGCCGGCCGCCCTCCACGGTGGTCAGCGAGCTGCTGGACCTGCTGGGCGATCCCGCCGGGCGCGTGCGTGAGCACGCCCTGCAGGCCTTCAGCCCCGCGGCCTTCTCCCCGCAGGCCCGGCCGGCGGGCCACCATCCCGGCTGGGGCCGGGCCGCCCTGCGTCTGGACCGGGCCCGGCGCGAACCGGCGGAGCTGCGGGCCAGCCATCCGCTGCTGGGTGAGCTGGATCTGCCCGAACCCGCCGCCGAGCTCACGCTGGAGGAACTGGAGGCTTTCCAGACGAATCCAGCCCGCAGCCTGCTGCGCCGGGCGGGGCTCAGCCTGCCCTGGGACGGCGGCCATCCGGCCGAGGAGGAACCCTTCGCCAGCGACCGCCCCACGCTGGGGCGACTGCGCCACACCCTGCTCCGCTGGGCCGGGCAGGGACTGCCGGAGGATGAGCAGGAGCCCAGGCTGCGGGCCGCCGGCCTGCTGCCCTGGGGCCATCCCGGCCGCGCCGAGTTGCTGGCCGGGCGGCGCGAGGTGCAGGATCTGCTGGCGCGCCGCACGCTGGTCCTGCAGGGCGAGGTCCTGCCGGAGGTCCGCGACGTGGAGCTGCGGATTGATGGGTTCATGCTGCGGGCCAGCCTGCCGGCTCCCGCGCCCCGCCGCGTGGAGTGTTGGGCCCGGCGTCGCGCCGGCTCGGCCCTTGGCACGCCCTGGCTGCGCCATCTGGCCTGGAGCGCCCAGGGCGGCGCCGGTGTCACACGCTTGATCTTCCTGGACGAGGAGCTGGAGTTGCCCGTCGTGGCGGACCCCCGCGCGCGGCTGCGGGAGTGGCTGGAGGCTTGGCGACTGGGACAGCGGGCTTGGCTGCCGTGGCTGCCCGCCGTCAGCGAGTCGCTGGCCCTGGAGTGCCTGCAGGCGCAGGGCGAGGGGCGCGAGCCCGATCTGGAGAAAGAGTGGTACCGGCAGCGCGAGTACCTCTGGGAGGATCCGTGGCTGCAGACCGTGCTGGGCGGCGCGGATCCCTTCACCCACCCGGGGATCGCGCCCCGACTGGCGGAGTGGGCGCTGCGGCTGGGCGCCCCGCTGCAGGAGGCCCTCGCATGAACCACCCCGTGCATGATCCCGTCCGCGTGCCGCTCCTGGGGACCCTGCTGGTGGAAGCCAGCGCGGGCACGGGCAAGACCTGGACCATCGGCGCGCTGGTGTTGCGCTTTCTGCTGGAAGAGGGGCTGGAACTGCCCTCGCTGCTGGTGCTCACGTTCACCGAGGCCGCCACCGCCGAGTTGCGCGACCGGCTGCGCCAGCGGCTGGAAGAGGCCCGCCGGGCGCTGGAGGCCAATGGTCCGCCAGCGGATCCCTTCCTGGAAGAACTGCGCGCCCACCTGCGGGCGGCCGGCCGTTGGGACGACGCGCGGGCCTTGCGCCAGCTGCGCATGGCGCTGATGTCCTTCGACGAGGCCTCGATCTTCACCATCCACGGCTTCTGCAAGCGCGTGCTGAGCGAACGGGCCGTGGCCCTGGGACTGCCGGCGGAGCTGGAGCTGGGCGAGGATTCCGTCGACTCCCTGCGGCAGGTGGGGCTGGACGAGTTGCGCCGCCTGTGGCAGGCCTTCCCGCCCGGCCTGTTGGACTGGCTGCGCAGCCAGGGCGGCCTGCTGGATCCCGGTCCCTGGCTCCACCTGGCCGAACTGGGCCGGCGGCATCCCGGTCCCGCGCTGCCGCCCGTCAACCTGGACGCTCCGCTGGCCGGCCTGCCGGAGCTGGAGCACCGGCACGCAGAGTCCGCCCGTTGGGCCTTGGCCACCTTGCTGGCTGTGGGGATCGAGGATCTGGCTGGCTTGATCGCCGCCTCCAGCCTGAACAAGAACTCCTACCGTCCGGCCAGCGTCACCAAGTGGCTGGGCTGGATCCGGGACTGGCTGGAGCTGGGCGCCACGCCACAGGGTTGTCCCGACGCGCGCCGCTTCACGCCCGCCATCCTGTCCACCAAGTTGACCAAGGGCGGCACGTGCCCGCAGCATCCGGTGTTCGAGGCCCTGGCAGCGTTGCTGGAGCTGGACGACCAAGTGGGCGCGGCCTACACCTCCGTGCTGGAACAGCTGCAACACGCGGCGCTCCGGGACTGGCCCGCCGCGGCCGCGCGACTGCGGCTGGAGAGCCGGCGGCTGGACTTCAGCGACCTGCTCAGCCTGGTGGCCGAGGGGCTGGCCGGCCCGGGCGGCGCGGAGCTGGCCCGGGCGCTGGGCCGGCGCTGGCGCGCGGCGCTGGTGGACGAGTTCCAGGACACCGACCCGCTGCAGGCCGGCATCTTCCAGCGCGTCTTCCAGGCCGAGGGTCTGCCGCTGATCCTGGTGGGCGACCCCAAGCAGTCCATCTATTCTTTTCGCGGCGCCGACCTGCACGCCTACCTGGCGGCGGCCCGGGCAGCCGGGCGGCGCGAGGAACTGCGCACCAACTGGCGCTCCGGAGCCGGCCTGCTGAGGGCGGTCAACGCCCTGTTCGACGCTGGGCGCTTTCCCGCGCAGCGCGGCGCGTTCCTGCGCCCGGACATCCACGCGGCGGAGTTGCAGCCGTCGGGACAGGTGGTGGAACGGGAGCTCTGGCTGGACGGCCGGGCGCTGCCGCCCTTCCGCGTGTTGCAAGAGGACGTGCCCGACCTGAACCGGCCCCTGGCCGGACGACGGGTGGCCCGGCATCTGGCGCGCCTGCTGGCCCGTCTGCTGCGCCCGGCCTCCGGACAGCGCACGGGCTGGCTGGGACCCGATGGCCTGGTGCCCGTCGAAGGCCGGGACGTGGCCGTGCTCGTGCGCAGCCACCGCCAGGGCACGCTGGTGGCGGACGCGCTGGCGGAACTGGGACTGGCCTGCGTGCAGCTCAGCCCGCGCTCCGTCCTGCAGAGCCTCGAGGCCGTGGACCTGCAACGCCTGCTGCTGGCCCTGGCGCGCCCCCACGACACGCGGCGCCTGCGCACGGTGCTGGCCGGCCCGCTGGCTCTCGCGCTGGGCTCGGACCCCCAGGCGGCGCTGGGTTCGGCGCCCCTCCAGGAGGAGCTGCAGGAGCGCCTCCACGCGGCCCTGCAGACGGCCCGGCGGCTGGGCTCCAGCCGGGCCTTGCGCGGGCTCTTCGAGGAGCTCGGTCTGCCGGAGGCCCTGCTGGGTCTGCGCCGGGGCGAGCGCCGGCTCACCAACTGGCTGCAGTTGCTGGAGCTGTTGCCAGGGCTGGAAGGCCCCGGTGGCCTGACCCCGGACGAGCTGGCCCTGCGGCTGGAATGGAGTCGCGATCAGGAGAGCGCGGCGGCCGAGCTGCGGCTGGAGAGCGAGGACAACCTGGTGCGCGTGCTGACGCTGCACAAGAGCAAGGGGCTGGAGTTCCCGCTGGTGGTCTGCCCCTTCCTCTGGGACGAGAGCGGGCGGCGGGACGAGTTCGGCGCGACCCTCCTGCACGACGGGGAGGAGCGGCCGGAGCTGGTGGCCTGGTCCAAGGCCCGGCCCCTGTCGGACGCCCGGCGCGCCGCCCGGCAGGAGGAGGAGCTGGCGGAGAGCCTGCGGCTGGCCTACGTGGGCCTCACCCGCGCCCGCCACCACACCCTGCTCTACAGCGTGGCGCCCAGTCCGGCGAGCCGGCGGCGGCCCAGCGCGCTGGATTGGCTGCTGCTCGCGCGCCGGCTCCCGGAGGACGCGCCCGGCGCCGGGGAGTCCTGGAGACCGCTGTGGGCTGAGGGTCCCGGACCCCAGCGGTGGGCCTGGGAGGAACTCGCCCGGCCCGGAGTGCTGGGCGTGGAGGCACTGGAACTTCCACCTGCCCCGGCGACGGGTGATACGCGGTCCACCGCCGCGGAACCCCCGCGGATCCGGCCCTTCACGGGTCGCATTCTGGCGGGCGCGCGGCTCAGTTCCTTCTCCAGCCTGCTCACCGACGCCCACGCCGACGAGCGGCTGGACGAGTGGTTCGCGGGCGCGGCCCCGGCGGCGGAGCCGGCGCCCGGCGAGCCCGAGGACTGGCGCGGGCGCTTTCCCCGCGGAGCCACCGCCGGCACCTGCCTGCACAAGCTGCTGGAGCTGGTGGACTTCAACCCCGGCCGCGGATCCGCCCAGCTGGAGAACCACTGCCGGCGACAGCTGCGTGCCCACGGCCTGGACGAGGCCCTCGCCCCGGGCACCGCCCGCTGGCTGGAGGAGATCCTGGACACACCGCTAACGGCCCGGGGCTTCCGGCTCTCCGCGTTGGGGGACGGGCAGCGCGTGTCCGAGCTGGAGTTCCACCTCTGCGCCGCCCCGCTGCCGGCGGCGGAGTTCCGCGCGCTGCTGGAGCGCCACGGCCTCTTCTCCGCGACTCGGCTGGGGCTGGCGCCGCCCTGGCCTGCCAGTCCGCCGCCGCTGCCCGGCGACCTGCCGGCGGGCTTCCTCAAGGGCTACATCGATCAGATCCACTGCCAGGACGGCCGCTGGTGGGTGCTGGACTGGAAGTCCAACCGGCTGGGCGCCACGGCCGCGGCCTATCCACGCCGCGCCCTGGCCGACGAGATGGCGCGCTCCGGCTACTTCATCCAGGGCCTGTTCTATCTGGTGGCCCTGCACCGCCACCTGGCGCGCACGCTCCCCGGCTACCAGCCCGGCGAACACCTGGGCGGTCTGCGCTATCTCTTCCTGCGCGGCGTGCAGGCCGAGCACCCGGGGCAGGGCTGCTTCGAGGACCGTCCGCCGCTGGAGCTGATCCTCGAGCTGGACGGCCGACTGGGAGCGAGCCGTGACTGACGCCGTGACACACGCAGACCCGAGGTCGTCCATGGGGGATCCCATGCTTGAACTGGTGCGGGAGGAAGGGCTGGGAACCCTGGACCTGGAGCTCGGCCGCCTGCTGGCCCGCCTGGACGGCCGCCCGGCGGCTGCCCCCGCCATCGGGCTGGCCGCCGCGCTCTGCAGCGCCTGGCGCCGGCATCAGCACAGCTGCCTGCCCCTGGCTCACGTGGCCGGCCAGCAGCTGCCCACCGCGGCCGACGCACCCTGGGGAGAGCGGATCCCTTCACTGGACGACTGGCAAGCGTGGCTGGTCTCCAGTCCCGTGGTGGCCGCCGCCGGCGAGGAGGATCGGCCGCTGGTGCTGGAGAACGACCACCTGTACCTGGAGCGCCTCTGGAGTGCCGAGTGCCAGGTCGCCAGGCAGGTGTTGGCCCGCCTGTCCCTGGATGAGGCGCCCGCCGACCCGGACGGAATCGACGCGCTCACGGAGGATCCGGAGCAGCGCACGGCGCTGCGGGCGGCCTTCCAGCGCCGCCTCCTGCTGCTCACCGGCGGACCTGGCAGCGGCAAGACCACCACCGTGGCCCTGCTGCTGGGTCTGGCCCTGGAGCGTCGGCCCGACCTGCGCCTGCGCCTGGCCGCACCCACGGGCAAGGCCGCCGCGCGCCTGCAGGAAGCGCTGGCCGGTCAGCTGGAGCGCCTTCCCGACGCGACGGCCCGCCGGCTGCGCGAGTTGCCGCCGGCCTCCACTCTGCACCGCCTGCTGCAGGAGGCGGATCCCCGGGGCCGGCTGCGCCAGCTGGACTGGCTGGTCGTGGACGAGGCCTCCATGGCCGATCTGCCCCTGATGGCCCGCGTGCTGGCCGCCCTGCCGGACGAGGCCCGCCTGCTGCTGGTGGGGGATCCCGACCAGCTGGCCTCCGTGGAGGCCGGGGCCGTGCTGGAGGAACTCTGCGCCGGGCTGGAGGAGCCGACATCCGTCGACCCGTTGCCTGTGGTGGTGCGCCTGCGCGGCAGCCGGCGCTTCGCCCCGGACAGCGGCATCGGCGGGTTGACGGCCCTGCTGCGCGAGGGTCGCGCGCACGAGCTGCCGGAGCTGCTGCGCGCGGGTCGGCCGGATCTGCTGTGGCTTCCGCCGGGTGGACCGGATTGGAACCGCCGGCTCGAGGAAGAGCTGGAGTCCGGCTATGAGCCGCTGGTCGCCGCGGAGTCCGCCGCAGCGGCGCTGGCGGCGTTGGGACGCTTCCGCGTGCTCTGCGGCCAGCGCCGGGGCCGGCTGGGCGTGGAGGGCCTCAACTTCTGGTGCGAGCGGCGCTGGCGCGGCGGCCCCGTTCCCGCGGTGCGCGCCCCGCTCCTGGTGACGGCCAACGACGCGCGGCTGGGCGTGTTCAACGGCGACGGCGGTCTGCTGGAAGGGCGTGCCGGCGAGGGCGCCCGCTGCCTGCTGTCCGGCGGCGCCGGGCCGCGCGAGCTGCGTCTGGCCCAACTGCCGGGCTGGGCCCCCGCCTGGGCCCTCACCGTGCACCAGAGCCAGGGCTCCGAGTGGGACCACGTGCTGCTCATCCTGCCGGAGGCCCCGTCCTCCCTGCTTTGCCGCGAACTCCTCTACACGGGCGCCACCCGCGCCCGGCGGCGGCTGGTGATCGTGGCCTCCGAGGATGCCCTGCGGCTGGCGGCGGGGCGGCGGGCGGTGCGCTGTTCAGGTCTGGCCGCGCGCCTGCGGCCACCCGTCTGAATCGGTCCGGCGCCCAAGCGTTACCCTGCGTGCAACCGGAGGACCCCATGAATCCCATCGAGCGCGCCCTGCAGGCGCATCAGGCAGGCCACGCCTGCTCCCAGGCCGTGCTGGAGGCCTTCGCGCCAGAGTACGGCCTGGAGCTGGAGACGGCCCAACGGCTCGCGGCGGGCTTCGCCGGCGGCATGCGCCAGGGCGGAATCTGCGGTGCGGCCAGCGGCGCCTTCCTGGTGCTGGGGCTGGCCCTGGCCGGCCCGGATTGTGTCACCAAGGAAGGCCGCAACCGGCTGGCCGAGGTGACGGGCGAGTTCACGCGGCGCTTCCGGGAGCGCGTGGGCGCGCTGGATTGTCCGGACATCCTGGGCTGCGACGTGCGCACTCCCGCGGGGCTGGAGCAGGCCCGCGCCCAGGATCTGTTCGCCACCCGTTGCGCGCCCGCTGTCCGCATCGCGGCCGAACTGCTGGTGGACCTGTTGCCGCCCCGCGCCACGGTGCCGGCGTGAGCCGCCCGCGTTCCGCGCGCCGGTCGTCCGCCCCGCGGGAGCCGTGGTGGCGCGGCAGTCGCGGCGAGGCCTGGGTGCTGGGACAGGTCGTGCTGATGGCCCTGGTCTTCCTGGGCCCACGTACCCTGCCTGGTTGGCCGCACTGGGTCCAAGCGCGCCTCTTCCTGCCGCTGGGCTGCGTGTTGATGGCCGCCGGCGGACTGTTGCTCTTCGCGGCGGCGCTGCGGCTGGGACCAGCCCTGACGCCCCTGCCCTATCCCCGGCCCGCGGCGCGTTTCGTCCGCACCGGCGCCTATGCGTTGGTGCGCCATCCCATCTACAGCGGCGGGCTGATCCTCGCGCTGGGCTGGACCTGCTGCGTGCAGGGCTGGCTGACCCTGGGCTACACGCTGCTGCTCTTCCTCTTCCTGGACCTGAAATCCCGGCGCGAAGAGACCTGGCTGCTCGCCAAGTACCCGGAGTACGCCCACTACCAGCGCCAGGTGAGCAAGCTGATTCCCTACGTCTATTGAGGTCGGATCAGGACACGCGGGGGAATTCCATGACGCGGCGAACCTGGCGACTCCTGCTGCTGCTCGCCCTCTGCGGAGCGATCTCGTGCGGACGGACCGCCAATCGTCCGCTCCAGGACGGCGACCTCATCTTCCAGATCTCCCTCTCCGGCCAGAGTCGCGCCATCCAGGCGGCCACGGGCTCGCGCTACAGCCACGAGGGGCTGATCTTCCACCGGGACGGCCAGCCCTTCGTCCTGGAGGCGGCGGAGTCCGTCCAGGCCACGCCCCTCGAGGAGTTCGCCGCCCGCGGCCGGGACGGACACTTCGTGGTCAAACGCCTGCGCCACGCCGACCGGCGCTTGACGCCCGAGGCGCGGGAGCGCATGTGGGAAGTGGCGCGCGCGCTGGAGGGCCGGCCCTACGATCTGGCTTTCGCCTGGTCCGACGAGCGCATCTATTGCTTGGAACTGGTCTGGAAGATCTACGAGCGCGGCGCCGGCGTGCGCATCGGCCGACTGCAGAAGCTGCGCGACTTCGACCTCACCTCCCCGCCCGTGCAGGCCAAACTGCGCGAGCGCTACGGCGCCTCCCTGCCCCTGGAGGAAACCGTGATCTCCCCCGGCGACATGTTCGACAGCCCCGAGCTGGAGCTGGTGGCCCGATTCTGACGAAGCGCGCCAGGCACCGACCTGGCACCGACCTGGCACCGACCTGGCACCCACCAGGCACCCACCTGGCACCCACCTGGCACCCACCTGGCACCCACCTGGCACCCACTTGGCACCGACCTGGCACCGACCTGGCACCCACCTGGCACCGGCCTGGCACCGACCTGGCACCGGCCTGGCACCGGCCTGGCACCGCATGTCGTCAATCCGTGGATAACCGCCCCGCCTGCTGTTTCCCCGTCCAGCCAGAACGACAGGCCCGGCGGAGAGCGGCCCCGGATTGAAACTTCATGCAGTGGAAAAAACTTGCTCCAGGGGCTTGACTCTCTCCTGGGTGTTTGCGTGGTTTAGTGGTGTAGTCTGATACAACACCAAATCAATGGTGAGGCCATGCAACAACACTGGAACGAGCGGGACCCCATCTTCCTGCAGATCCGCGACCTGATCGTGCGGATGGTGCTGGGGGACGCGCTCAAAACCGAGGAGCAGCTGCCCTCGGTCCGCCAGGTGGCGGCCGAATACGCCGTCAACCCGATCACGGTCATGAAGGCCTACCAGCTCCTCGCGGACGAGGGCGTGCTGGAAAAACGGAGGGGACTGGGCATGTTCATCCAGGCGGGAGCCCGCGAGCGGCTGCTGGCGCAGGAGCGCAAGCAGTTCCTGGAGGTGGAGTGGCCGCGCATCCGGCAACGGATCCAGGCCCTGGGATTGAGCACGGGCGAGCTGCTGGCCGCCGCGGCGCCTGCCGCGCCGGCTGTCGGCCAAGGGGAGGGCGCACGACATGCCTGAGCTGATCCACGCCGCCGGCCTGGGCAAGCGCTACGGGCGCGTCCAGGCCCTGACGGACCTGAACCTGAGCATCCCGGCCGGTCGCATCGTGGGCCTGATCGGTCCCAACGGCGCCGGCAAGTCCACCCTGCTGAAGAGCATCCTCGGTCTGCTGCGCTTCGACGGCGAGCTGACCGTGCTGGGCCTCGACCCGCACCGCGAACGCGCCGCCATGTTGGAGCAGGTCTCCTACATCGCGGACGTGGCCACGCTGCCCGACTGGATCCGTGTTCACCAGCTGCTGGAGTACTGCTCGCAGGTCCATCCGCGCTTCCGCCGTGAGAAGGCCGAGGCCTTCCTGGCCAAGACCGAGCTCAAGCCCGATTTCAAGGTGGCGCGGCTCTCCAAGGGCATGAAGACCCAGCTGCACCTGGCGCTGGTGATGGCCATCGACGCGCGGCTGCTGGTGCTGGACGAGCCCACGCTGGGGCTCGACATCCTCTACCGCAAGGCCTTCCACAGCAGTCTGGTGACGGACTTCTTCGACGAGGAGCGCACCATCCTCATCTCCACGCACCAGGTGGAGGAGGTGGAGCACATCCTCACGGACCTGCTGTTCATCCGCCAGGGGCGCATCGTGCTGAACCTGCCCATGGACGAGGTGCCCGGACGCTTCGCCCAGCTGGTGTGCGGGCCGGACAGCGCCGCGGCGGCGCGGGAGCTTGCGCCGCTGCGGGAGGAGTCGCTGCTGGGCCGCCACGTGTTCCTCTACGACGGTGTGTCACGGGAGCGACTGGCGCCCCTGGGCGAGTTGCGCACCCCCGGGGTGGCGGACCTGTTCGTCGGCCTGATGGGCGAGGGAGGCGCGGCATGAGCGCAGTCCCCGTCGCCACCGCCAACCCCGAGTATCAGGGCGGCTGGCGGCGCCTGGCCATCCTGGTGCGGCGCGAACTGTGGGAGCATCGGGAGCTGCTCTGGGTGCCCGTGGTGATCGGCCTCCTGCACCTGGGTCTGGCGCTGGCGGCGCTGGTGCTGCCCCAGCACCTGCACGGCAACATCGAGTTCGTCCAGGCGAGCGACGGAGACCTTTTCGAGGACTCCTCCGACCCTGGGCGCAAGCCCGCGCCAACCACCGTGACACGCCGCGTGGACTGGGAGACGATGAACCTCTCCGGCCTGCTGATGGTGGCGTCCCACACGCCGGTGGCCGAGCGCGGGGAGTTCCTGCGCGAGGTGTCCATGGGCCACGCCCGGGTGACCCTGGCCATCGGCGGCTTTCTGCTCCTCATCCTGTTGGGGCGCATGCAGAGCCGGGAGCAGCAGACCCGCAGCAGCCTGTTCTTTCAATCCATGCCGCTGGGACCGTGGGAGTACCTGGGCGCCAAACTGCTCACCGCCGTGCCACTGGGCCTGGCCCTGCTCTGGCTCACCATCGTACTGTCCCAACTGGTCTGGCTGCTGGTGTTCAGCGCGGCGGCCTGGGCCCACGGCCACTCCGCCCTCGACCTGTTCTGGCGCCCCGCCCAGTTCCCGGCGGGCTGGTCCGTGCTGGCCGCGCAGATGGTCGTGGACACCCTGTGGTACCTGCCGGGCATCGGCTGGACCCTGCTGCTGGGCAGCCTGGGTGTCAACGCCCGGCGGGGCCAGCGCAACGGCATGTGGATTGGCGCAGGCCTGTTCGCCGCCGTCATGGTGGACCGCCTCTACCTGACAGGGGGCGGGCTCATGGCCTGGCTGCTCCATCACCTGCTGCCCGTCGGGTTCTCCTGGAGCTGGCGCGGACTGGAGTCCACGTCCGCCTGGTTGGGCGCGCCGGCGGGTAGAGGAGGTCCGCTGGATTTGTGGAGCGGCGTGCTCCTCGGCCTGCTGATGATGGCGGCCGCGGTCAAGGTCCTGCACTGGCGCGAAGAGCGCTGAACCGTTCGCGCGACCGAAGGGAGATGACTCATGACGGCTCAAACCGACACCCCCGTCAATCCGCACTTCCGCGGCAAGTTGCGGCGCCTGGGCATGCTGATGCGCCGCGAACTCTGGGAGCACCGGCCCATCTGGATGCTGCCGCTGATCCTGACCAGCCTGGTGCTGGCGGGCAGCCTGCTGGCCCTGGTGCTGCCGGGACGCATCGACGCCAACCTGCGCTCCAACCAGTCCACCATCCACTTCAACGGCTCGGACAGCGAGCCGCCCACCGAATGGCGCGACAGCCTTAGCTTCCACGGCTCCCACAGCAACCTGGCCCGCCTGATCCCGGGACTGGGCGACAGCGGGATCGTGGTGGAACTGGGCGACGTCACCGTGGCCAACCTACTGGACTTCTTCGGGCGTCTGCCCGTGCAGGTGCGCTCGCACATGCTGCTGCTGGTCCTGCTGGTCATCGGCAAGTTCACGCTGCTGCCGCTGGGCTTCATGGCGGCCCTCCTGACCCTGAACATGTTCCGTCAGGAGGCGGCCAACCGCAGCATCTACTTCTTCAAGTCCATGCCGCTCACCGAAGGCGAGGCCGTGCTGGCCAAGGCCCTGGTGAACGGGCCGCTCCTGCTGGTCCTGATGCTCGCCACGGCCGCGGCGGCCCAGCTGATTCCGCTGCTGGTGCTGTCCGGCGCCGCCCTGGTCCACGGGATGAACCCCGTCCCGCTGCTCTGGCAGCCGGCCCCGCTGGCGCAGATCTGGGGACAGATGGCCCGCGAGCTGCTGCTGGACTTCCTGCTCTTCCTGCCCGCGCTGGGCTTCTGCTACGCGCTCAACACCTGGCACTCCTCCCGGCGCTTCGCGGCGCTGGTGGCCGTGGCGGGCCTGGCCATGCTGGACCGGCTCTACCTGACGGGTGGTGAACTGGCCCAGTGGATCACCCGCCACATCGTCCCGCCGGGCTGGTCCTTCCGCGGGCCGCAGGGCGACGTCTACGTGGAGGCCATGCAACTGGCGGAGGAATCAGTCGTCTCGTGGCCGGACCTGGCCGGCGGCGTGCTGGTGGGCCTGGCGCTGCTCTACGCCTCCACCTGGCTGCTGCGCTGGCGCGAAGAAGCCTGACCCGAACCCGTGACACAGTCGAAGAGCCGGCCCCGCGCCGGCTCTTCCCGTTGCGCGTGCTCACGAAACCGCGCCAAACCCTCGGCCCTTCGATACCTTGCTCCCGGCATCCCCCCAGACCACAGCCTTCGTGTGACACCACAGGAGACCCGCGCATGACCACCGCCGCCACCAGCCAGGGCCAGAACTCCAGCGGCGACCGCGGGCACTCCTTCGCCCTGTTCCTGCTGCTGGGCTGGATCGTGTGCGTGGCCGGGCCGCTGGGCGACCGGGGCCACCCCGACCTCTGGGGCCTGCTCGCCATCTTCCTGCTGCTCTGGCAGGGCTGTCGGCTGGTCCCCTGGCGGGGCCTGACCCTGCGGCGGCACCTCAAGGGCTGGGCCTGGGCCTGCCTGACCGGCGCGCTGGGCTCTGCGGGCACGGCCGGGTGGCTGGCCCTCGGCGCGAGCGACCCTGAGCGGCTGTTCCTCGCGCTCTGGCTGGGGATTCTGGCCGCCCTGCTGGTGTGCGCGTCCCTGGTGCTGGCGGCCGCCCTGCGCTGGGTGCGCGGACGGGTGGAGCGGGACTGGTCCGGCGCGCCCGCCTGGCTGCCGGCCTCGCGCAGCCTGAGCTTCCTGGCCCTCAGCGCCCCGGTGTTGAATCCCGGCTGGCTGGGCCTGGACCGCCATCCCTACCCGCTGGGCAGGGAGGCCGTCCCCGGGCTGCTCGTGCTGATGCTGGCCGTGCTCTGGCGCCGCTTCGGACGCCCGGCCCTCTCCGCCCGGCTGCTCGAACACCCGGCGTGGCTGGGACAGGCCGTGGTGGCCGGCTGCGGGCTGGCCTGGGCCCTCGACCTGACCTGGCTGGTCCACGTCCACCGCCTGCCCGCCCTCGTGCTGGAACCCATGGTCTTCTGGCCGGGCGTCCTGCCGCTGCTGGCCGGCGCCGAGTTGCTGGTGCTTACGCTGCTCTGGCACCGGCGCCCGCTGCCCGACGCGCAGCCCCGACCGCTGGGCCCTCTCCCGCTCTGGTGCTGCGCGGCCGCCCTGCTATTGGCCCTGGCGGCCCATCGACCCGGACTGGCCCTGGCGGCGGGACTGCTCGCCGGCTGGCTGGAATTGTTCCGCCCGGCGGCCCGCTCCACCCGCTGATTCCAGCGTCGGGACCTCCGCCTTGCCTCTGGAGGCCAGTCCTGAAGCCCGGCAGCCTGTCCAATTTCCGGCGGGATGGGCAACCCGGTGGAATCAGTACGGGTTTGCTTCCATTGCATCACGTTGAATATCAAAGGATCAACAGCTGGATCGGGCTGGCGCTATTTTTGCTCTACAGCGTAGGCTGAAGGAACCCAGAAAGGCAGCCCCCCATGCTCCTGCGCCCATTCCAGTTGTCTCTGCTCACCGCCCCGGCCCTGGCCCTGGCGGGACTCTGCCTGGCGCCCCTCGGTGCCCCGGCCGCCCCCGCCTCTCCGCCCGCGGGATTCACCCCCGGACTGCGGCTGCTGGCCCTGGATCCCGCCGAGGGCGGCATGTCCCCGGCACTCGACCTCAGCCTGGCCTGCGCCGGCGTGCGGGAGGGCCGTGGCGTGCTGCGGCTGGGCAGCCTGGCACCCTGGGGAGACGGCCGGTTGGAAGTGAAAGCCCCGGACGGTCAGCGGCTGGTGCTGGAGGGACGGGAGCGTCTGAGCTGGCAGATGTCGACGGCTGGCATCTGGAAAACCCTCGCCAGCGTGCGCCCGGAGATTCGCCGGGAGCGCGGCGCGGCCGTGCTGGAGCTCTGGCTGCCGGCGGAGTGGACCCTCTGGAGCCGCCTGCTGGAATCCGGCACCGGACTGAGCCTGGCCACCCGTGCCGGAGCCGGCGCGCCGCTGGCCGACGAACTGGAATCCGCCCGGGAGGGCGAGCGCAGCGATCATCACGTGGCTTTCGTCCACCACGGCAACCAGGGCCTCACCTGGACCGACGTGCTCTGGGGCGACGAGGCCGATTCCCACGAACAGCACTGGAGCGAGTACCTCGACACGGGCAGCGAGCACCGCGGTTTCGATGAGCTGCTGGGCCTGCACGACGTGCTCGACGTGCCCGGCAACTTCCACGTCAGCGGCCCGCTGCAGAGCGCGGCCCAGTGGTACTACCCGGACGGCACGGTGGAGGGCTGGAACGACTGGCTGGCCCGCGGCGTGACCGAGGGCTGGGCCGGCATGCTCACCAGCGCCTACGCCCAGCATATCATGCCCTTCGTCCAGGACAGCATGAACGACTGGGCCGTCCACACCCACAGCCAGATGACCGCCTGGCGCTACGGCTACACGCCCCACGTGGCCTGGGTGCCCGAGCGCGTCTGGGTCAGCCCCGAGGACAACGACGGCAACCCCTGGAACACCGCCGCCCACGTGCTGGACTGGATCGGCGACGACTGGCTGCCCCACGGCGTCTACGGCGTCCTGCTGGACCAGGAGGAGCACTGCGACTACCAGAACAACTGGGCCAACGACCGCCACATCTACACCATCCCCGTGCCCGGCCAGGGTGACTTGAACGTCATCCCCATCAACGGCTCGTTCACGGGCAACTGCCACCACGACGCCGGCGCGGCCTGGAACATGATCCTGGGCACCTCGCCGGACGAGCTGCTGGTCTACGGCACGGACTGGGAGGTGGCCGCGGAGGTGGCGGGCTTCGCCGGGCAGTTCCCCAGCGCGCTCAACAACATGATCTGGCTCGTGCAGCAGATCGCCGCCAGCGGCGGCTCCGTGGAGTCCATGAAGCTCGACGCCGCCCTGGGCGGTTTCGGCGGCGGGGCCATCAACCTGCAGAACGGCACCTACGGCCTGCTGGGTGGACGCGGCGGCTACGGCAGCGACTGGCTCAGTCCCGGCACGGCCAATTCGTGGTACGGGCACTTCGCCGGCGCGCCCGCGCACAGCGACCAGCACGTGCCGCAGTGGAACTACGGCCAGGCCTGGAACGACGCCTGGAGCTGGCTGATGGGCAACCCGGACAACAAGCTCTCCACCCTGGCCTGGTACGTGCTGATGACCAACGTCTACGAGACGGGCTGGCACGACGGCGGCGAGATCAGCGGCTGGATCCACCGCTATTCCTCCCATATCAAGAACGCCCGCGTCTACGCCGAGGCGGGCCGCTGGTGGGGCGGGCAGGCCTGGCAGGGCACGGGCGCCCAGCTGGCGGACGTGGACGCCGACGGCGTGGAGGAACTGGTCCTGCACAGCGACCGCGTGCTGGCCGTCTTCGAGCCCGCCGGCGGCCGCGCGCCCTGGATCTTCGCCAAGGATTCCACGGACGCCGCCAGCCTGGTGGGCAGCTGCAGCGCCTACTGGGTGGACACCGAGGGCGACTTCAACGACGGCTCCTCCAACAACCACGTGGCCGCGTTCAGCGATGTCAGTCCGCTGCTGGAGAACGATCCCTACGCCCTGAGCGTGGATTCCGTCGGCGTGGGCTTCGCGCGCGTGCGTCTCAGCCACGCCTCGGGCCTGGTGAAGACCTTCAGCCTGCGCGCCGGCGAACCTTTCATCACCTGCGACTACGACACGCCCAGCGAGACCCTCGTCAAGAGCGGTTTCACGCCGGACTACCTGGATCTGCTCTGGAACGGCTCCACCACGCGGCTCTGGGATCCCGGCGCCGCCTGGCCGCAGAGCGACTGGCTGGGCCAGCGCAACACCACCACGGGCTGGACGGCGGCCCTGGTGCTGGGCAACGGCGGCGCGCAGCACGCCGGTGATTTCCAGGGCACGCTGGTCAAGGGAGATGAGATCAAGGGCGACGGCCGCTTCCGCTTCCTGTTCTACGCCGGGCGCAGCACGGCTCCCGACGCGCAGGGTCAGGTGCCGGAACTGGTGTCCCTGGCGCTGACAGACCTGGACGTGAAGGGTCCCGAGCTGGCGGACAGCGCCCCCTGGCTGGCGCCCGACCTGGCCGTGCTGGACTTCAGCGAAGCCGTGGACGAGGCCAGCGCGGAGAACCCGGCCCACTGGAGCCTGAGCGGCTTCCCCGGCGGCGTCAGCATCCTCTCGGCGGAGCGTCAGGCCTGGACCCGGCGCGTGCACCTGCGGCTGGCCGGCCTCTCCGGCGGGGTGGGCGGCAGCATCACGGCCACGGGCGTGACCGATCTGGCGGGCAACCTCGTGGACCCGGCCCACGACACGGCGCTCTTCGCCGTGCCCAACGGGCTCACGCCGCACACGCCCCTGGTGGATGGCGCGCAAGACTTCATCCGCGCCACGGAACTGCTGGAGAATCGGGCGGACAGCCTCTTCCTCACCTGGGACGCCCAGGCGCTCTACCTGGCCTTCCGGGGCCGCAACCTGGCCACGGGCGATTTCTTCGTCCACCTGGACACGGACGGCGTGGCCGGCAGCGGCGCCCCGCGCGACTCCTGGAGCCGGATCGGCTTCAGCAGCGCGCGCCGGCCCGAGTACTCCGTCGCTGTGGAAGGCGGCGGCAACAGCATGCAGATCAACCACTGGACGGGGGCGGCCTGGACCTACATGGCCTTCGGCAGCCACTCGGGCAGCAGCTACGAGGGCTGGAGCGGAAATCTGCTGACCGAGCTGCGCATTCCCTGGAGCGAGCTAGGCAACCCGACCCAGCTGGCGCTCTGCGCGGGCTTCACCCAGGAAGCCAGCCAGGTCACCGTGCTGGCCTGGCCCCAGGCCAATCCGGTGGGGACCAACGTCACCTACGGCAATTGGTTCACCTTCACCCAGCCGCCCATGGACGGACCCATGCCCCGGATGGGCGTGGCGCCCAACAATCCCGTGCCCACAGCCCCGGCCGCGCCGCTGGTCAGCGTCACGCTGCTCGCCGACGGCACGCTCAAGCTGGACTGGGAGCCCGTGGCCGGCGCCCTCAGCTATCGGATCTACGCTCTCGCGGCGCCCTGGGACGAGCCCGGGCCCACCCCCCTGGCGGAGACGCCCGCCAGCGAATTCATCCTCCCGCCCTCCGGCACGAGCGGCTTCTTCGTCGTGCGGGCAGGCAACACCCAATCGCAACCCAATTCAAGAGGTCTTCGATGAAACTCTTTCCCCGACTTTCCGCCGTCGCCGCCCTGCTGGCCCTGCTGGCCCAGCCCGCCGCGGCCCTGGTGGAGCAGAGCTACTTGCAGTGGCAGGAGTCCGGCGACACGGTGCCCAACAGCGCCGACGTCCGGGTCTACGCCCGCTACCTGAAAACCGGCTGCTCGGGTGCGTGTGACAGCACCGAATGCGCCGACGTGACCAAGACCCTGTTCTACCGCGCCCAGGGCGAAACCACCTACTCCAGCGTGCCCATGCAGCTGAACATCGGCGACTGCTACGATCCCCTGGACGAGCATTTCGCCGACATCCCCATGGCGGCCCTGAGCGGCGACAGCGTGTTCTTCTACTGCGAGTTCGCCGACGTGGACGGCGCGGCGGCCTTTACGGCGCGTCCGGGCAGCCCCGAGGCGACCTTCAACGCCGCCTCCCCGGCCTTCTACCTGGTGGAGAACGCCACCACCGAGGACTTCACCCTGCACGTGGTGGGCGACTTCCACTGTGTCACCAACAACGGCCAGGGCCCCGGCATCTCCGGCTCCTTCAACGGCTGGGTCTACCAGGCCATGACCCAAGTCAGCCCGCGCGTCTACGCCACCGACATCGTCTGGCCGGCGGGTTCCGCCCTGACCATCGAGTTCAAGTTCCGCAACGGCACCGACTGGGAAAGCCTGCCCGGCGGTCCCTTCGCCAACCGCGAGTTCACCGTGCCCTCCGGCGCCACCACCGGCGAATACAGCGGCTACTGGAACGACGAAGCCGAGTGCCCCTGCGTCGAGGCTCCCCTGGGCGCCAACGCCATGGTGATCTTCGCCGTGGACCTGCAGCACCAGGATCCCGCCAGCTACGCCGGCGGCGTGGGCATCCGCGGCACGCGCGCCCCGCTCAACTGGGATACGACCCTGGCCTTGAGCGACGTGGGCCATCCCGGCCTGTTCTCGGGCATGGTGATCTTCCCGGCCGGCACCTTGAACACGCTGGAGTACAAATTCCTCAAGAGTGCGGACGGCACGGCCTGGACCTATGAGGACGGCGTCAATCGCCGGCTCTGCATGGCCCCCGGCTTCACCGCCCTGCCCAACGCCTTCTTCAGCAACTACGTCCCGCCCGCGGGCACCACGGTGCCCATCACGGCGCACTTCAGCCAGGACATGAACTGCATCGGCACCGTGAGCGGCGTCTCCCTGCAGGGCAACGTGGCCCCGCTGGACTGGACGGCCGGCAGCATGCCCATGACGGATGCCGACCTGGACGGCGTCTGGGAAGCGGACGTGACCTTCCCCGCCGGCTCCGTCTTCGACGTGGAGTACAAGACGGCCTTCACCACCGACGGCAGCACCTGGAACTGGGAGGACAACATCACCAACCGGCCCTTCACGTTGGATGATGCCACGCCCAACATGACCCTGCCGCCCACCGCCTGGGACGACTGGTTCTGCCCGCCCAACCTGGAGATCGTCTACTCCAGCGGCCAGGTGACCCTGAGCTGGACGGCCGTGCCGCTGGCCACGGGCTATCGCGTCTACAGCCAGATCGACGGCTATCCCGCCCCGGCCACGCTGGAGACCACCACCACCAACACCACCGTGACCCTGCCGGCCACCGGCCGCGCCTTCTACGTGGTGACCGCCGAGAAGTAAGACTCCCGGCCTGCGCCAACTGCAAACCGGCCCCCTGCGCAAGCAGGGGGCCGGTTCTTTTTGTGCGGTTAGGACGGACTGGCGCGGCTTTGCGAACCGGCCCCGCCGGGGGACGCGCCAGCCTACTTCAGATAGAGGATCTTGCGCGTGACCGCCCGGCCGTCGGATTCCAGCCGGCACAAGTAGAGGCCCGAGGCCAGCCGGGAGGCGTCGAACAGAACGTTGTGGACACCGCGCGGCATCCGGCCCTGGGCCAGCGTGCGCACCAGTTGGCCGCCGGGGTTGTAGACTCGCAGAGTGACATCCTGGCTGGCGGGCAGCGTGTAACTGAGACTGGTCGTCGGGTTGAAGGGGTTGGGCTGGGCCTCCCCCAGGGCGAAGCTCAGGGCCTGGGGCGCGGCGCCCTCCTCCAGGGCCGTGTCACAATCCAGGGTGTCGAAGACAGGCATGGCGGCGGGCAGGTTGACGGGAAAGGGCGTGCCGAGCTGGTAGGGGTAGGCGAAGTTGACGCCCCGGGACCAGCTCAGGACGGGGCTGCCGGCCGGGCAGCTCAGGCGCAGCTGGACGTCGCGCAGCACCACGCTGGCGCCCTGGTTCAGCAGCTCTTCCAGCTGGTGGGCGGGATCGGAATCATAGGCCCAGATCAGCCCCACCATCACCGGGCTGCCGCCCACGACCCGCTGATTGGCGGCCAGCCGGACCACGGCGACGCCGTCCACCTCCAGCAGGGCGTCCGCCGACAGGAACTCGACGCCGTTGTAGTCCCCCGTGCCCAGGCGCTCCAGCGGGAAATTCAATTGCAGATTGGCCTGCGCGCTGGCCGCCCACAGCCCCAGGCCCAGCCATCCCAGTCGAATGCGCATCGCCGTTCCTCCCGCTCATCGTGAAATCCCTGCGCCGGCAAGGAAGCACTCTCGCCGCAGCCGCACCAGCCAAGTCGCCCCGCTCTACCCGTCAGGCGCGGTCGCGGAATCCCTGCACCCGCACCCGCACAACCCGCCGTCCACCGCGGTCAGGGGGCCTGCGCAGACGCCGGCGTCATCCGGCCAGAGCGAAAACGCCCCCCGAGGGAGGGCGCTTCGGTTTCGACAGCGTTGGGATGGCGCCTACTTGACTAAGAGCAGTTTGCGCGCGGCGGCGCTCCGGGTCGCCGAGGTCAGCGTGCTTACGTAGACGCCGGAGGCCAGCTCAGCGGCGTCGAACACCACCTTGTGCTCGCCTCGCTCCACCAGGCCGTTCACCAGGGTCCTCACCAACTGGCCCTGCGTGTTGTACACCTTCAGCGTGACGACTTCGGTCTCCGGTACCGAGTAGCTCAGGGTCGTGGTGGGGTTGAAGGGATTGGGAACGGCCTCGCCCAACCCAAACCCGGCGGGCCCTTCCGTCGCAGCCACTTCGTCGTCCACGACGCAGGTCACCACACCGTGCGTTGTCACGATTTCACAACTCGTTGGACCCGCATGGCTGCCGACAAAGGTGACTACCACCTCCTGACAGGAATCTCCTGGCACCAGATACTCTTCCGGGAAAACGGAAAAGGCCGGGCATTCCGCCACCAGGCTTCCCGCCACCGGTGGACAGGCCACGGGTCCCGGATTGCAGATCCAGAAGGACATGCTGACCGGGTCGGCCTGCCCGACGCGTCCAAAGTCCAGCGTGGAGGGTGCAAGCGCCAATTGCCCCGTGCAGCCACATACCAGGGTTGGAAAGGTTTGCGGCGGACAGGACTGCGTAAACCAGGTATGGGACCCTAGCTCGTAGAGGATGGGACTGCTCCCGCAGGTCTGGCTGAGGGAGTTGCTGCCGTCCGGGCAGGTGAGCGTCAGGCGGATGTTGCGCAGTTGCACCAGCGCACCGTCACCCTCGAGCCACTCCGCGAAGTCGCTGTCATAGGCCCAAACCAAGGACACCTGCTCCGGACTGCCCCCTTGGAAAATCTGGTTGGCAGGCAGGCGCCCGGCGATTTCCACGCCATCCACCACGAGAATGGCGTCCGCACTCAGGTTTTGGACGGTGTTGTAGGGTCCCGTTCCCAGCCGCGCGACCGGGAAGCTGAACTGCACGTTGGCCCGGCTGTCCAGACCAAGCCCAAGCAGCAGCACAAGCCACAGACTCCAACTCTTCATGGTCCCCCCCTGCCGGCGACACGAACATAGGATCGACTCATGCCCAGTGGCCAGCGCGTCTAACGGTGATGGACTTCCAGGTAGGCGGGCGCAACATAGGACCAGGAAGTGCCGGTCACAAGCCGAATCCTGCGGGTCAGGAAATGCGCCCCGACTCTGTCAGATCAAGTGGACAGCTGACCGTTGACAACGGGCAACGGGGGCGGACAAACTCGAGCAGCCACAAAAAAGCGCCCCCCGCCAAAGCGGGGGGCGCAGGATCAGCAGGCTGTGAAGCAGCTTACTTGACCAGGACCATCTTGTGCATGGCGCTCTGGGAAGCGGTCTTCAGCGTGTAGACGTACACACCGGATGCCAGGTCGCTGGCGTCGAACACAACCTTGTGCTCGCCACGCTCGACCATGCCGTTCACCAGGGTCTTCACCAGCTGGCCGTTCGTGTTGTACACGCTCAGCACGGCTTCCTGATTCTCGGGAACCGAGTAGCTCAGGGTCGTGGTGGGGTTGAAGGGGTTCGGATAGGCTTCGGACAGCGCGAAGACCGCGGGGGTCTCGGTGCCGGCCACGATGTCGTTCACGATGCAGGTCACGGTGCAGTCGCCCAGCAGCAGGTCGCAGACGATCGGGCCGGAGTGGTCGCCGACGAACTCGACCAGGACGCTCTGGCACTCGCCAGCGGCCAGCAAAAAGTCAGCGCCGGCTACGATACTGAAGGCCGGGCAGCTCTCGGTCACGGTGCCCACCAGGATGTCGCCACCGACGTTGCAAACCTGGAAGCTCTGCTGCACGGGGGCAGGATTGTACACGGTGCCAAAGTCAAGGCTGGTGACATCAACGCCACAGATCGGGAACGGATCGCACATGAGGGTGGCGAAGACCGGCATGGAGGTCGGCAGGGTGCCTGGGAAGGGAGTTCCAAGGTTGTAAGCGTACTGATTATTTGCGCCACGAGCATACGTGAACACATAATTTGTGTAGTGCGGGCAGGTCAGGTACACTTTGACGTCGCGGATGGCCACGAAGGCACCCTCTTCGCCGATCAGGAACTCGAGGTTGTAGGTGGCGTCCGAATCGTAGGCCCACACCAGGGAGACGGCCAGCGGGCTGCCGCCTTCGAAAATCACGTTGGCCGGGATGCGGGCGACGTCCGTGCCGTCCACCGTCAACATGGCGTCGGCGGACACGTTGCCCACCACGTTCTCGGGGCCGACGCCGAGCTTCGTGGAGGGGAAACTGAGCTGCAGGTTGGCCGAACTGGTCGTGGCCAAACTGCATAGCGCCAAGGCTGCGAGCACATGCTTCATCTCTTGTCTCCTTGCTACAGGTTGAGCTTATCCACTTGGGGCAAAGCCCTCTTGGGTTACGGAAACAGCAGCAATTACAAGGCCAATCATTCGATAACTGAAGCGGCGTGCCGTCAATGCTCCGTCCAACACAACTACGACCACACTACAAAAAGCGCCCCCCGCCGAAGCGGGGGGCGCAGGATCAGCAGGCTGTGAAGCAGCTTACTTGACCAGGACCATCTTGTGCATGGCGCTCTGGGAAGCGGTCTTCAGCGTGTAGACGTACACACCGGAGGCCAGGTCGCTGGCGTCGAACACAACCTTGTGCTCGCCACGCTCGACCATGCCGTTCACCAGGGTCTTCACCAGCTGGCCGTTCGTGTTGTACACGCTCAGCACGGCTTCCTGATTCTCGGGCACCGAGTAGCTCAGGGTGGTGGTGGGGTTGAAGGGGTTCGGATAGGCTTCGCCCAGCGCGAAGACCGCGGGGGTCTCGGTGCCGGCCACCTGATCGTCCACAGTGCAGGTGAACACGCCATGGTCGGTGATGATGTCACAGACCGTCGGTCCACCACGGACGCCCGTGAAGGTCACGGTGAAGATCTGGCACTCGCCCGGGGCCAGCACGTAGTTCAGGGGCTCAACGGAGAAGACGGCGCAATTCTCGGTCACCGTGCCACCGATGGGCGGGCAGTCACCAACAGCCGTGTTGCAGATTTCGAAGGTCGTGGTCTGCGGAACATTGGTGATCACCGTTCCGAAATCATA
This sequence comes from Candidatus Delongbacteria bacterium, assembly GCA_041675285.1. Lineage (NCBI taxonomy): Bacteria > Candidatus Delongiibacteriota > Candidatus Delongbacteria bacterium. The sequence goes on along the minus strand of JBAYTZ010000007.1, from coordinate 21,772 downwards.
GCCAGCCGGCGCAAAGGTGAAGCCAGGCTCGCAAGCCGGACCGCAGGGCTCCAAGGTGGCGAAGACCGGCATGGAGGTCGGCAGCGTGCCCGGGAAGGGAGTGCCCAGGTTGTAGGCATACTGGTTGCTCACGCCACGGGAATAGGTCAGGACCTGCGGCGGATCGCAGGAGCTGGTCAGGTACACCTTGACGTCGCGGATGGCCACGAAGGAACCTTCCTCGCCGATCAGGAACTCGAGGTTGTAGGCGGGATCCGAATCGTAGGCCCACACCAGGGAGACGGCCAGCGGGCTGCCGCCTTCGAAGATCACGTTGGCCGGGACGCGGGCGACATCCGTGCCGTCCACCGTCAACATGGCGTCAGCGGACACGTTGCCCACCACGTTCTCGGGGCCGACGCCGAGCTTCGTGGAGGGGAAATTGAGCTGCAGGTTGGCCGAGCTGATGGAAGCCAGGCTGACAACGGCCAGAGTTCCGAGCAGAATCTTCTTCATGGGTAAACTCCTTGGGTTATGATTGATGCTTTTGCTTCAGTTGCGCTTAGTTCAGCTCGACCGACGTGGCAGCCTTGGCGACCTTCATCGGAGCCGTGCTCGTGGTGGCCACAGCACCCGTGGGGATGGTGTAGTCCCAGGTGAAGGCGGCGCCCGTGCGCATCACGTAGGAGCGACCGGCGGTCAGGTCATAGCCGAAGCTGCCGCTGTACACGTAGGTCAGCCAGCCACCGTTGTACTCCAGGACGATGTCGCCGGTGTTGAAGCCGTCGGCGACCAGCGTCAGGTCGTTGGTGTCCAGATCCACGTCCATGGGCAGGGGGTTGCCGAAGCCGACGTAGGTATTGGCACCCGGGAAGGTGGCCAAGGTCACGTTGGTGCCTTCGGGGATGACGTCGCCCGCGACGACCAGGGTGGCGGCGGCGCCGTGGTTGTTGCGATAGATGTACATGCCGTTGTAGTCCAGGGTCAGGCCGCCCCAGGTGTTGTCCGGCGTGTAGCTGTAGGTCAGCCAGCCACCGTCATAAGCCAGGATCTGATCGCCGTTGAAGCCCTGGGTGCCCAGGACGCTGACGGCCGGCATGTCAACGCCCAGGCCCTTGGGGCAAGCGCTGAAGGCCGTGTAGGAACCGGCGGTGGTGGAACGGCTGATGAAGCCGACGGTGTTGGAGGGCTCAGACTCGACGGCCAGAGCGGCGGCGGCCAGGACGCCCGTCAGTGCGAGGGTCAGCAATTTCTTCATGGGGAACTCCTCTTCGATGGGTTATTGTCACAGGTTGAATCCTGGGGAACTCTATGCAAAGGCAGGGCCAGTTTTGATGCACCTGGCGCCCTGCCGCCATTGGGCATAATTCCATTCTACAACAACCACTTCCGCTCTCACTGCAGCCTGCCGGCGCCACCTGTCCCACCGCCCACCCGGCAAGCGTGACTCCAGGGCCACGTGACTCCGGCGTCCCCGTGTGACTCTCGCGTCACTCAATCGACCCCGTTCTATGTTGATATGGATCGCGCGCCACCCCAAAGCCGGAACTCCCCAGGCCGTTCAGTTTGGGTGGCGATCGGCTCATCTGTGGCGCTCAGCTCTCCTCGGCCGTGAGAGTTTTGGTGCCCATTCCGTGAGGCCCTTGAACACGAAGGTTCGAAGGCTCGAAGTGGTTGCTGGAGGGGTCGGTGTGGCTCTTCAACACAGAGTCACAGAGGCACAGTGAAGTCGTGCGACAGGTGGAGTCATTGATCGAGTGAGGTGAAGCCCACAGGGCTGAACCAGAACCAGGTGGTGACGCCGTCAGGCGGAACCAACTACACGGTTTCAGGAAGGCCAATCGCCGGCCAGCGGAAGGCCACCGCGAGGTGGCCTGACTCTGGCCGCTGAGAAAAAGCGCCTCTTTGGCTCCACCTTTCTGGCGCAAGCAGAAAGGTGGAAAACATGGCGCCCCAGCCCCCGCCAGGATGACTGATCAGGGTTGGGATCCCCCGGTCAAGCCGGGGGATGACAGGCGTTGGGCCACCATACCGGCGCTAGCAGAAAGGTGGAAAACATGGCACCCCAGCCCCCGCCTGGATGACTGATCAGGGTTGGGATCCCCCGGTCAAGCCGGGGGATGACAGGCGTTGGGCCACCATACCGGCGCCAGCAGAAAGGTGGACTCAGGCCCGTCGCGGCCGGAACCAGCGCAGATTTTCGCAGAGGCGGCCCTGGACGATTTCTTCTGCCAGCCCCTGGGCGCAGCGCCACGCCAGGCCGAAACCGTGCCCCGTGAAGCCCGCCGCCAGGTACTGGCCCTGGCGACCCGGCACCTCGCCCACCCAGGGCAGGCCGTCCCGGGAGAAGCCCATCACGCCGGTCCAGGCGCAGCGGATGGCCGCGCCCTCGAGCTTGGGGAAGTGGCCTTGCAGGAAGGTGGAGAGCCCGGCGTGGATCTCCGGGTTGAGCGTCTCCGTCAGGACGCCGATCTCCTGCTCCTGCTGGGACCAGCGCCAGCCGCCCAGCACCACTTCGCCGTTGGGGGCCTGGCGCCAGTACTCGTAGCCGTAGTTGGCGGCCATGGCCATGGGAATCACCTTGTGCAGGCGCTCCGTGGCCAGCATCTGGCCGCGCACGGGGCTGATCAGGTCCGTGAAGGCGGGCAGCAGCTGGAAGGTCCAGGCGTTGGTGCAATGGATCACCACCGTGGCGCGCAGCCGGCGGGCGCCCTCCGGCGTGCGCAGCTCCAGGCGCCAGCCCGCGGGGTCGCTCTCCACCGCCAGAACCTCCGTGCGCGAGGCCAAGCGGCCGCCGGCGGCGCGCAACTCGTCCGCCAGGGCCCAGACCACGCGGGCGGGCTGCACCTGTCCGTCGTCCGGCGAGTAGCGCGCCCCCAGGAAGGGACTGCGCCCCGTGCGCTTCACCAGCTGCTCGGCGCTCCAGAACTCGCTCTCGAACCCGTCCTCGCGCAGCAACTGGGCGGTCTGCTCCAGCTCGCGACGCTCGTGCTCGGTGGTGGCGCAGGCCAGGTAGCCGCAGCGCTGGTAGCCCGTCTCCACGGGCAGCGAGAGCAGGTGGGCGGAGAAGTCCTGCTGGTTGGCCACGGTGAAGGCCCAGATCTCCCGGGCCTTCTCGCGCCCCAGCAAATCCACGGCGCGGTTGTAGTACTCGGAGGTCCCGGCCAGCAGATGGCCGGCGTTGCGGCCGGAGGCCCCCGCCGCGGGATGCTCGCGCTCCAGCACGCAGACCTCCACCCCCAGCCGCCGCAGGTGCAGGGCCACGGAAAGTCCGGCCAGGCCGGCGCCCACCACCACGGCCTCCACGGCCTCGGGCAGCGGATCCCGGATCTCTGCGGGCCGGTCCTCCAGCCAGAGGACGCGCGTGGGGGGGAGCGCCGTCGTCGTCAATAGACCACTCCCTGCAACAGCCGGGTCAGGCTGGCCGGCCGGTTGGTGGAATCCGCCGTGAAGGCCCGTGGGCGCCAGGTGAATCTGAGGCTGTCCAGCCCGTCCTGGGTGTCCGACAAGGGCCGGCCCCAGGTGAAGAGCAGGGCCAGGCTACGCAGGATCTCCGTGTCCAGCGCCCCGCCGGTTTCCGCGCGGACCTGGGCGTTGAAGGAGCGAGGCCGGCCGTCGTGACGCAGCACCAGGTCCAGCTCCAGTTCCGGCCAGCCCGCCGCATCGGCCTTCTGGAAATCGTTGAGCAGCCACTCCAGCTGCGCCAGGCCGGGCTCGTAGCGGGCCGAGTCCGCCACGGAGACGGCGCTCAGCACCTCGCTGAACAGCAGGCCCTCGGCCATCGCCTTGGCCGCCCGCCGGAACTGCCGGCGATCGAAACGCAGGCGCTGGGTCACCTGGAGATGGTCGCCCGGAGCGATCCGCAGACTGTCGGGCAGGCGCATGCCCAGCTTGGGCAGGACCTTCAGCGCGTGGGCGCCGAAGTCGTAGCGTTCGTCGGACTCCCAAAGCACCCGCGGCTCCAGCAGGGCGCCCAACGAGTCCATCCCGTACTCCAGCGCCACGTCGCCTTCCCAGACAAAGCGCTTGGCCTTGCGCGGGAAGCCCAGCGCCTTGACCAGCGCCTTGGGCGCCAGCGGGCTGAAGGGCCGCGGCTGCCGTTTCAAGAGGCTGTCCAGCAGGTGGGTGGCCTCGCTCTCACCCTTGGCCCAGCTCAAATGGTCCGCCGGCACTCCGGCGAACACCACCGGGAAGAGCAGGCGCGACTGCACCATGCCGGATTTGCGGAAGCCCGGCGTGAAGGTCAGACCCTCCGCCAGCCGGCGGGCCTGCTCGCCCAGACCCAGCTCGGGGGGCCACTCGTCCAGCACCAGCACGCTGTCCAGCGTGCCGCGGGCATCCACGTCCAGGGCCAGCATCACGCGCCCCGGAGCGCCCAGCCAGCGCATGTGGTTGAGGGAGCGCTCCAGCTGCCGCAAGCGCGTGGGCGGCGTGGTGCAGCGCGTGTCCGTGTCCAGCACATTCTGGAAATAGCGCGCGCCGTCCAGCGCCACTTCGGCGGTCGCGACGGAGTCCGCCCGCGCGGTCTCGCCCTCGCCCAGCCGGGTCTCCTCCACGGCGGCGGGCTGGGAGATGGAGAGGGAATGCTGCAGCAGGCGCGCCCCCGTCCCGCCCGGCTGCCACTGGGCCAGCGTGTTCCAGGCGCCGCTGAGCAGCAATCCGCCCTTCCAGGGCAGCATCCCGGAGACCACCGTGGGCAGCGGCAGGCGTTGCTCCAGCCACTGACCCGTGGCCAGGTCCAGCAGGGCCAGCCGACCGCCCTCTCCGCCCACGGCCCAGCCGCCGGGTGCGGGCGAGAGGTGCCGGGCCACGCCCACGGGCGCCACACCCAATTCGCGGCGGCCCCCCGGTCCCCGCACGTGCAGGGCGCCGGAGCGTTCCAGCACCATCAGCGAGCCGTCCGGCAGCTCGGCCAGATCCACCACGGCGCCGGTGCAACCTTCTGCCGCGCTCCAGTCCAGGCCAAGATTGCTGCTGCGGTAGAGGCGTCCGCCCGCGCCCCCCGCCCACCAGACGCTGTCCTGGCAGAGCACGGCGTGGAAGCGCATGGGCAGCGGGGCCGACAGGGTGTCCCAATTCACGCCGCCGTCCAGGGAGCGGGCCAGCAGGCCCTCGTCCCCGCCCAGCAGGCCCAGCCGGTCGTTGAAATCGAGATCGCGCACGGCGCGCTGGCCGGGCAGCTGGGCGCGTGTGACACGGCCGCCCGCCACGCGCAGGACGCGGGCGCTGTCTCCGGCGCAGACCAGGGCCTCGTCCCACCAGACGGCGCAATGCAGGGCCGCCCGGCCGGGTTGGGCCACGCGCCGCAGCAGGCTGTCCGACGGCCCGCGGGCGATGAAGCCCGAGTCGCCCACCGCCCACAATTCCTTGCCGGAATTCACCAAGGTGGAAATGAAGAGCCCGCCCGGCGCCGGCCGGCGGGTCAAGGGCAGGAAGGGATCCACCTGGGCGCTGTCCCGGGCCAGCGTGTCCTTGGGGGCGGCCAGGGAGCGCCCCGGCTGCGGTCCCGCCAGACTGGTCGCGCCCTGGATCAACAGCCAGAGGAGGATCAATCCCGCCCAGACGGGCAGGCGATGGGTGGCAAGTCGATTCAAAAGGAATGCCCCTGTCCGATCTGGATCATGGCTCCATGCGTGGGCGACCAGGCCAGGTCCACCCGTCCCACCTCCACGAACGGCGCGTAGAGGCGCAGACCCACGCCCGCGCCCCCCGCCGCCAGCCGCCGGCCCTGGAACACGTCGCTCCAGACCAGGCCCCCGTCCAGGAAGGCCACGGCGCCCAGCCCGAAGTCCACGTGCTGGAAGAAGACCTGCCTGGGCAGAAGGGTCATCCGCAACTCGGCGCTGCCGTGCCACAGGCTCCAGCCCGGCCACTGGTCCACGCCGCCGGCCCGCACTCGGCCCCGCTGGCCAAGATAGTGCTTCATGTAGTCCGCGCGCCGCCCCGTCAGCAGGTCGGCCGCGCTGTGCAGGCCCAGCACCAGGTTGTCGCCCAGGGGCTGGAACCGGCTCAGGGACAGCCCGGCGGCCAGTCCCGCCGGCATCTCAGACCCCCCCAGCCCGAAGGCGCTCAGCCCCGCGCTCTGCACCGAGCCCGTGCGCGGACTGGCGTGGTAGTCCGTGGTGTTGCGCTCCACGACCAGTCCCAGCCCGCCGAACACGTCCACGCCCAGCGGATTGCTGGTGGCCGGCTGCGCCAGCGGCCGGCGGTCGTGCACGGTGACCTCCTGCCAGGAGGGATGGACCCCCAACAGCGTCTCCCGGTCGAAGTAGTGCTGCCAGCCCAGCCGCACTTCCTTGTTGACCTTGCGGTAGTCGCCGTCCGCCGAGTCGCTGCGGCGCCGGTTGACGTAGAGCGAGACCGGCTGGCGTCGTCCCAGGAACCAGGGTTCCTGCAGGTAGAAAGAATAGCTGAGGTGTTCGCCGAACTCGGCCTGCAGGTCCAGCCGGCGCCCCATCCCGCCCTGGTTGCGGTTCATCAGGGCGAAGCCGTAGACCCAGCCCAGCCGATCGGTGGGCGTCAGGATGGGATAGGCCAGCCAGCTCGGCCGCTCGCTGACCGCGTAGACGATGTCCACCGCCTCTTCGCTGCTGTCCGGGTTGACCGAGACCACCAGCCGCGCGAACAGGTTGGTGTTCTTGACGGCGCGCGCGTCCTCCTGCAGCAGCCGGTCGCTGTAGCCCACGCCGGGCCGCAGCTCCAGCTCGCGCAGGATGACGCTGGAGTCCGTGTGCATGAGGCCCGTGCAGTGCAGGCTGCGCACGCGCCATTCGGTCCAGTCGCCCGGAGCCGGCCCCGCACTCTCGTCGGGCTCCTCCTGGGCCAGGGCGGCCAGGCAGGCCAGCAGCAAGGCGGGGAGCCAGCGCGCGCTCATCTCAGATCCTGGCTAGCAGCGCGGACAAGAGGGCGGAGAAGCGCTCGCGGGCCTGCTCGGCCACGTCCGTGACCTCGGCGTGGTTCAGCGTCCCGGCGCCCAGTCCGGCGGCGTAGTTGGTCACGCAGCTGATGGCGGCCATGGGCAGGCCCAGGTGGCGGGCCGCGATGGCCTCGGGGATGGTGCTCATGCCCACGACGTCGGCCTCCAGCCGCGCCAGCATGCGGATCTCCGCCGGCGTCTCGTAGCTGGGGCCCAGCAGCCCGGCCATCACGCCGCACTTCAGGTCCAGGCCCAGTTCCCGGGCGGTCTCGCGCGCGCACTGGTTCAGCCCCGGGTCGTAGGCCGCGCTCATGTCGGGGAAGCGCGGACCCAGGGCATCGTCGTTGGGGCCGCGCAGGGGATTGCGAAACATCAGGTTGAGCTGGTCTGTCAGCAGCACGAGGTCCCCCGGCCGCAACAGCCGGTTGACGCAGCCCACGGCGTTGGTGGTGACCAGGGCCTTCACGCCCAGCGCGGCGAACAGGCGGATGGGAAAGACCACCTGCTCCTGGCTGTAGCCTTCGTAGGCGTGGACGCGTCCTTTCAGCGCCAGCACGGGCGTGCCGTCCAGCCGCCCGGCCACCAGCCGGCCCGCGTGGCCGGGCACGGTGGAGACCGGGAAGTGCGGAATCGCCGCCGTGGACAGTTCCCGGGCCCCGTCCATGTGGTCCACCAGGACGCCCAGCCCGCTGCCCAGCACCACGGCGCGCGGCGGGATCTCGCCCAGCTCTTGTCTCACGAACGCGGCGGCCTGCCGGATCTGCTCATGCATGGATATGCCGATCCTTCGCTGTCATCCCGGCGGAGGCCGGGATCCGTGATTGCCAACATCCAGCCGACTCCGCAGCGTCCGATCCGACGGGAACTCAGATCATCATGCCGGCGATGCAGGCCGTGATCCAGGAGGCGATGGCGCCACCGAACATCGCCTTCAGCCCCAGCCGAGCCAAGTCCCCGCGCCGCTCGGGCGCCAGCGCCCCGATCCCGCCGATCTGGATTCCGATGCTGCTGAAATTGGCGAAGCCGCACATGGCGTAGGTGGCGATCACCTGCGCGCGCGGCGTGATGCTCTGGGTCTGGATCAACTCCGCCAGGGTGGAGTAGCCCACGAATTCGTTGATGCTGAGCTTGATGCCCAGCAGGTTGCCCACGGCCCCGGCGTCCTGCCAGGGCACGCCCATCAGGAAGGCCAGCGGCGCGAGCAGCGTGCCGAAGAAGGTGCGCAGGCTGCCCGGGAACCAGCCGGCGAACTCGCCCGAGGGCAGCGCCGCGCCACCCAGCAGCCGCCCGTCGATCAGCGCGTCCGCGCCGCCCAGCATCCAGTCCACCAGCGCGATCAGCGAGATGAAGGCGATGAGCATGGCGGCCACGTTGGCGGCCAGTTTCAGTCCGTCGGTGGTGCCGCGAGCGGCGGCGTCCACCACGTTGTCGCCCACGTTGATGACGGGCAGTTCCGTCCTGCCCGCGGTCTGGGAGACGCCGGTCTCCGGCTGGATGATCTTCCCCACCACCAGGGCCGCCGGACAGCTCAGCACGCTGGCCACGATCAGGTGCCCGGCGTTGACGCCCATGGCGATGTAGCCGGCCATCACGCCGCCGGCGATGGTGGCGAAGCCGCCCACCATCACGGTCAGCAGCTCGGAGTTGGTCATGCCCGCGAGGAAAGGTTTGATCAGCAGCGGGGCCTCGGTCTGGCCCACGAAGATGTTGGCCGTGCAGCTCAGGGTCTCCGAGCCGCTGGTGCCCATCACCTTCTGCACGGCGCGGGCCATGCCCTTGATGATGACCTGCATGATGCCCAGGTAATACATAATGGACATCACGGCCGAGAAGAAGATGATCGTGGGCAGGACCTTGAAGGCGAACTGGAAGCCGAAGCCCGGCCAGAAACCCCCGCCGGGAAAGAAGTGCTCGGGCCGGGTGAGGTTGCCGAACAGGAACTCGGCGCCCTTGTCGGACAGCGCCAGGAACGAGGCGACGCCGTCGGAGAACCACTGGAAACCCGCCCGCCCGGGAGCCCAGGCCAGCAGCAGGCCGCCCAGCGCCAGCTGCAGCAGCATGCCATAGAGAATCGGTTTCGCCTTCACGTGCTTGCGGTCGTTGGACATCAGCCAGGCGATGCCGAGCAGGGCGAAGATGCCCGCGAAGCTCATCAGACGTTCCAGCATGGACGCTCCTTGTTCCGCTCCGCCAGTGGATCAGTCCAGTTCCGGACTGTGGTCGAACAACCGCAGCTGCTCCTCGCTGGGCACCTGGAAACAGTGCCGGCAGCGGGCCTCGTAGACGTCCCCCGCGCCCAGCAGCACCTGCTCGCGGGCCAGGGTCTTGCGCTGGGAGAAGTTGGCCGGGTTGCCGCAGACCACGCAGATGGCGTGCTGCTTGGTGACGAACTCCGCCACGGCCATCAGCCGCGGCATCAGGCCGAAGGGTTCGCCGCGCCAGTCCTTGTCCAGCCCGGCCGCCACCACGCGCCGGCCGGCCCGGGCCAGCTCCTCGCAGACGGGCACCAGCTCGTCGTCGAAGAACTGGGCCTCGTCCACGCCGATCACCTCGGCGTCGCCGGCCAGCTCGGGAATCTGCCGGGCCCGCGCGACCACCAGGCTGCCCAGGCTCTGCTCGTTGTGGCTGACGATGCCCGTGCTCGAGTAGCGCGTGTCCAGCTCGGGCTTGAAGATCTGCACGCTCTTGCGGGCGATGCGCGCCAGGCGCAGCCGGCGGATCAGCTCCTCGGTCTTGCCGCTGTACATGCTGCCGCAGATCACTTCGATCCAGCCGCTGCCGGGCCTCATGAATAGCATGCCGTCCCTCTCCCGCATCGATTCTGTTGACCTGTTCCGGCCGCCCGGGCGCTGGCACGTCCGCCAGGGGCCGGCGCGCGCGGCGTCAATCCTTGAGCAGGCTGGCGATCTTGGTCTGCAGCAGGTCGATGGCCACCAGGTTCTGGCCACCCTGGGGGATGATGATGTCGGCGAAGCGCTTGGTGGGCTCCGCGAACTGCAGGTGCATGGGCGCCACCACGGTCTCGTACTGCTCGATGACCCCGTCCAGCGAGCGTCCGCGCTCCTTCACGTCCCGCCGCAGGCGCCGGATGAAGCGCACGTCGGCGTCCGTGTCCACGAAGACCTTGATGTCCATCTTGCGGCGCAGCACGGGATCGTGCAGCACCAGGATGCCCTCGAGGATCACGCAGAGGTGGTTCTCCACCCGGATGGAGCGCTCCCGGCAGCGGGCGTGCTGCACGTAGTCGTAGACCGGCATGTCCACGCCGTCGCCCTTGAGCAGCTTGCGCACGTGGTCCAGCAGCAGGTCGTGGTCGAAGGCGTCGGGGTGGTCGTAATTGACCTTGGCGCGCTCCTCGAAGGGCAGCTCCCAGTTGGCCTTGTAGTAGCTGTCCTGCTCCATCACAGCCACTCGGTCGCTGCCCAGCCGCTCCACCAGGGTCCGGGCCACCAGGGTCTTGCCCGAGCCCGTGCCGCCGGCGATGCCGATGAGGATGGGGCGCCGCTTCATGGGCGGGCCAGGAACTGCTGGTCGAAACCGTAGGGATAGAGGTCGGCGAAGGGCAGATCCAGGCGTTCCTGGGCGTTGGCCATCAGCACGCGGACGCGGGGCGCGTAGTCTGCCAGCAGCTGGCGGCAGGCCCCGCAGGGCGGGCAGACCTGGGGCGCGTCCGTCACCACGGCGATGCGCGTGAACTCCGCGGCTCCCTCGGAGAGCGCCTTGAAGAGCGCCACGCGCTCGGCGCAACAGGACAGGCCGTAGGAACTGGATTCCACGTTGCAGCCGCTGAAGACACGACCGTCGGCGGCCTCCAGGGCCGCCCCCACCGCGAATCCGCTGTAGCCGCAGCGGGCGGCCTTGCGGGCCTCCCAGGCCTTGCCCAGCAGATCCTCGTCCGTGATTCCGCTCATGCCGCGCACCTCCTGCCGCTGTCCCTCCTGCCCATCCGCCGCCAAGGTAGCAAAGCAGGCGTCCCAGCCTCAGTGCCCGGGCGGGGGAGGCGCGGAGTCCTCGCGCAGCACCTGGGCTTCGAAGACCTCCAGGCGACAGTCCTCCCGGCGCCAGGCGTCCGCCGCCAGCCCGGCCTTGCGGGCCAGCTGGGTGAGGGTCTCCTCCAGCGTCCAGCCCTGTTCCGGAGCCACCTGGGGCAGGAAGACCGCCCGCCGGCCGCGCGCCGCCAGGATCACGCCGTGCCGACCCAGCTGGATCTCCTCCGGTCCCGCCACCGGCCGGGCGGGCTCCAGCACGGTGATCTCCACCGCGCACTGGGCCAGCTCCTCCAGGCGCAGGGCGGGAAAGCGCGGATCGTCGAAGGCCGCGTTGCGCGCCACGTGGCGCAGCACGGCCTTGAGCGGTTGGTCGGCCTCCAGCCAGCCCATGCAGCCGCGCAGATGACCCGCCTTGTGCAGGCTGACGAAGGCCCCAGCCAGCCGCTCCAGTTCCGGCCCGGCGGGCAGCTCCGGCTCCGGCCGCTGCTCCAGGTCGGCCAGGAGCAGCTCGCGCACGTAGCGCAGCGCGGCCGCGCCAGTGTCCGGCGCGAGGCCGTGCGTCGTGTCCTTCATTCTTCCTCCCGGCGCGCCACGGGCCCGCACCATGCGTTCATCGGACTCAAGCGAGCACGATCCGGTCGATGGCCGCGCAGACCGTGGCCAGCTCCTCCCGTTCGTGGACGGGGAAGTGCGCCAGCCGCAGCGAGGTCCCGCGCCAGTCGCCGTAGCCGCCACCCACCACGATGCCCTGCGCGCGCAACGCCTGCTGCAGGGTCGTCAGCTCGCCGCCGTCCCGCCGCCGCAGGGCCGTGACCGTCAGCGAGCGCGCCGCGGGATCCGTCACCGCCGCCACCAGCGCGGGATGGGATTCCAGCCAGTCCAGACAGGCCGCGCGCAGGTCGCGCACGTGGGCCTCCACCGCCGCGGGGCCGCGCTCCGTCAGCCAGGCCGCGGCCTCGGACAGGAGGTGCAGGCCCAGGCTGTTGGGCGTGCAGGGGGATTGCCGCCGGGCGGCGTTGTCCGCCAGCCGCGCGAAGGAGAACCAGGCCCCCGTGTCCCGGCCCTCCGCCTCCAGCTCGCGCGCCCGGGCCACGGCCCGCGGGCCCGCCAGGATTACGGCCAAGCCCGGCGGACAGCCGAAGGCCTTCTGCACGCTGAAGAACCACAGGTCGCCTTGCTGCCAGGGCAGGCGCTGGGCGCCCGCGCTGGAGACGCAGTCCACCAGCCGCAGGGGATCGCCGGGCCGCGGCGCGGGCCAGCGCTCCAGCGGCAGGGCCGTGCCCGTCGCCGTCTCGTTGTGGCAGAGCAGCCAGGCCTCGCCGGACCGCCAGGCCGGATCCTCCGGCGGGGCGGTGGGGGCCGTGCCGGGCGCGCTCCGTGACACGCAGACCCGGCGGCCGGTCAACTCGGCCACCTGGGCGAAGCGCCCGCCGAAAGCGCCGGCCACCAGGGCCGAGCACGAATCGCGCACCAGATTGCGCACGCATAGTTCCATGGCGTAGCTGGCCGAGGAGACGAACCAGACCTGAAAGTCCGCCGGCAGCTCCAGGCAGGCCCGCAGGCGCTCCACCAGCCGCCCGGTGAGTGCGCCCAGTTCGGGCGAACGGTGATGCAGGCCGCCCAGGCCGGACTCCAGGAAGTTGGCGGCGGCCCGGGGCATCAGGGGCAGCAGGCGCGAGGGTCCCGGCGCCAGATTGAAGCGGATGCCCGGGTCCTCAGGGGGTGTCATGGCTGCGGCCCGGCCCCCAGCGGCCGTCGGTCAGGGGCTGGATCTGCTGTTCGGCCCGGGCCCGGGCGATCAGCATGTCCCGGTCGATCACGCCCGTGCGCCGGGGCCGGATCAGGCTGTCCGCGGGCTGGCGGAACTGGTTCCAGAGGAAGTCGCTGAGCGCCACACTGTAGGTCTTGTCGGTGGCCAGGGGCTGCGAGCCCACCAGGATGCTGCCCACACCGCCCTGTTCGTCCACTCCCACCCGCAACCCGTCGAAGTGCAGGTGCAGGGAGCCGCGGGCCACCTCGTCCACGAAGAGCTTGCGCAGCTGTCCGCCGCTCATGGGCGCCACCAGGATCTCGTTGCCGAAGGGCGAGATCTCCCAGAAGTCCCGCACCCGGAGCGGCCCGGCGACCATGCCCTTGCGGATCCCGCCGCTGTTCCAGAGCCCGATCTGCGCGCCGCTCTCCTGGCGGATGGCCGCGCAGAGCCAGTTGCCCAGCGCCGATTCGTTGTGCGCGTCCGCCGGCCAGTCCCCCAGCAGGGTGGCCACCTGGCCGCCCAGCTGCTCGTTGACCTGCCGCTCGTGGCCCTCCACCACGGCGGCCACGTCCGCGGCAGGCCCGGCGGCGCCCTCCAGCACGGGCACCAGACGGCCCGAACAGCGCTGCACGCCCTTGCCCGGCTTGACCCAGAGGGTGTCCACGCCCAGATAGCGGCCCTTGTCGCCGGCCTGGACGATCCAGGTTCCGCCCACCTTGACGGGCTGGGCCAGCGCCGTGTGGCTGTGTCCGCCCACGATCAGGTCGATCCCGGGCACGGCCAGGGCCAGCAGGCTGTCGGCTTCGAAGCCGTTGTGGGACAGCAGGATTTTCACATCGGCCGTCACGCGGGTCAGCCACTTGCGGGTCACGGCCTGGCTGGAATCCACCTTGAAGCCGCTGGTCAGGCGCGGGTCGCAGACCCGGTGGAGCTGGTCCGTGTTCAGGCCCAGCACGGCCACCTGCAGGCCGTTGCGGTTGATCAACAGATCCGACGGGCAGTAGGGCTGGGCGTGTCCGACCATCCGCACGTTGCCCTGCAGATAGGGAAAGGTGGCGTTGCTCAAGGCCTTGCGCTGGGCCTCCATGCCGTAGTCGAATTCGTGGTTGCCCAGTTCGAAGGCATCCGGGGCCAGCAGGTTGAGCACTTCCACACAGGCCCGGCCCTCGGTCAGCGTGCTGATGGGCGTGCCCTGGAAGATGTCGCCCGCATCCAGGTAGAGCACCTGGCCCGGATTGTCCGCCCGGAACTGGCGCACCAGGCCGGCCAGGACGGGCGCGCCCCCGAAGCGGGCGGGCTCGCCGCCTTCCAACTGCCCGTCATAGGCGGCAAACCAGGAGTGGATATCATTGGTGTGTAGAATGATCAGCGTCTTTTCCCGGGATCCGCACCCGAAGGGCAGACTGGCCAGGGCCAGAACGAGCAGGGTCCAGCGGAGCATCCGCGGGCGGCGAACGAAGGGGATCATGGGGCGGCCTTTGCTTTGGCGATGATGGCTGACGGGCCGAAGGTAAAAAAGGGGCGCCAGCCCATCGGCAGCCCCGGACGCCGGCCGGACCGGGCCGCGGATCCACCGGGCCGCCCGGAAGCGAATCCGCGTCCAAAAAAGTTGTCGCCGGTTGGAACCTCGACCCGCTCCGCGGGTATAAGGGGCCCTGACTTCGAAACCGGCCCCGCGGCTGGCGGGGTCAGCCTCCTTCACCAACCTCCAATGCCGCGCTCAGCGGTCTTTCCTGATCCAGTGACAAGCAGAGGAAGCCTAAGGCTTCCTCTGTTTTTCTCCCGGAAGCTCCCGTAAGTGCGCTGTGACAAAGACTTACGAGATGGTCAGGTGTTGGGAAACTCCCGGCGGTGATGGCCCTGTCACGGAAAATCATTTGACCGGCATGTGACCGAAATGTCCAGAGAGCGCCGAAGAGGAGGATGAGATCAATAAAATGGCCCCCAGGCGGGGGGCCATCGATCAGCAATTTGATCTCGTGAATCGTCCCACGGTTGTCGCCTCCGGGAACCTCGGAACCAATGGTAACGGGGCGGTGGGACATTTCAAACGACACCCGGCATGAATGCTAGGGCGGGTGGCTGAGCCCCAGATGCAATCGCCGGATCCGCAACTCGTAGCCTCGGTCTCTTTTGCCGGGCAACCAAACGCAGCCGACGCCTGATGCCGGATGAGCTGCCGGCCTTCTTCCGCGCCGTTGAGGAGGAACCGAACCGGGCATGGGTGCGTTTGATGGACAAAGGGCTCCGCCGAAAGGCGGGACCCTTTTTCGTTATCGGTCTCCTCCCCGTCTCCTTGGCTCGGCACCCGTCTCTTTCCAAAGGAGACAGGACCATGGATCCCCAAGATTGCCACAGTCCACCTTGATCCTGCAAACGAATCCCTGGCACGTCCGCATACCTGCCCGGGGCCAAAGTCTTGAAGGAGAGAGCATCATGTTGGTCACGTACAAAATGTTCTCAATTGAAGGGCACCGCGAGGTGACGCTGCCCGTCTGGGAGGCCGTGGAAGAACTCGCGCGTCTCAGCGCCTCAAGCAAGTGGGTCTACGTTGATGGCCGATTCTGGGATGGAAAGCCTGATGACTACACAGAGACAATGCTCCTAGAAGCCGAGGACATCACCGTTACCACTCAGCTTGCTGGAGGATGAACGCGGTCTATTCTGCACTTCGCAGGACCTTGAAGTAGCGACCGATCCGGACGACGTAGCTCCGCGTCTCCTCAGCGTGCCTACCTGTGACTTTGTGCAACTGGGCAGCCACCGGATCCCACTCCCTTGATTGGCCGCCCGGCACCATAGTCTGGGCCTTGATGATGTGTCCCGGGCCGGCGTTATAGCTGGCCAGGGTGAAGGCGATCTTATCCATCAGCGGGCGCGGAGCCTTCCAGATCGCCCACATGCGGGCGTCGTAGTAGATCCCCGCCTGGATACTGTCCTTCACCAGCCAGGGCGAGGTGACGCCCAGTATAGGAGCGATGCCCGCCCAGGTGCCCGGCATGATCTGCATCAGACCCTGGGCTCCGCACCAGCTTCTCGCCGTCGAATCCAGACCGCTCTCGGCGATTGCCTGGGCCTTCCACCAGCGCCAGTCGAAGTCCGCCCCGAAGTATCGCTTGGAGTATTTCCGGAAGTGGGGATCGAACCGGGTGGTCCACCCGGCCCCTGCCAGTGTCGTGCAAAGGACGACACCGAGCAGTGCCATTCTTGACCACGATGCCATAAATGGCGCTCCCATCAGTTCAATCCCGAGGACACCAACTGGGCGCAGAAGAGCAGCAGCACGCCGGCCAGGATGGCCGCGGCCACGTTGCCCTTTCGGATCTCCGGGATGAAGTCGATGCCCGGGAAGAGCCAGCAGTCGGCGGCCTTCCACAGGCCCACGGCCAGTAAAACCATCAGGGCCGTGTAGCCCAGGTTCACCGCAGCCGCGCGCACCAGTTGATCGAACATGGATCCCTCCTATCAGAATGCCCTGAACACGTAGACGCCCACGGCCCCCGCGCCAGCGGATACCGCTGTGCCCCAAGGATCCAGCCGGGCGCCGGCAATAACCCGCGGGTGGCCATCCTGCACGCCCAATCCAGCCAGCGGGTGCAAGCGCTCCCAGAAGCCAAGCTCCCGCGGCTGCACGGCTAGGGTCACGTCGGCGGTCAGCGCCGGGCTGCCCGTGCGGGTGATGGCCCGCCAGCCGTCCTCGCCCTCCACCAGGTCGATCTCTACCCGGCTCCGGTTTTGCAGCACGTCCAGCCGGACGGCCAGGCTGGGCAGCCAGTCGGGGCCTGGCTGGTCCAGGGCCACGTGCCCGGCCAGGTGCACGCCATCGAGGCTGTCCCCCTGGTCCAGAGTGAAGGGGACCTCGTAGCGCGTCAGGCCCGAGTCCGCTGGCGCGCTCCGCACCTGCTCCAGCTGCAGCTCGGCCTCCGCCAACTCCACGTCTCGCAGGTCCAGCATCATTTCCAGGGTCAACTGGGCCCGGCTGGTTGCCTTCAGCTCGCGCGTCAGTCGCCGGATGCTGGCATCCCGCTCCAGCAAAATGCCTTCCAGCCCGCGGGTGACCGTCGTCGAGTCGTCCACCTGCAGGGGGACCTCGGCCTGGACGGCCGCGCGCCTGACAGCGCCAGCGGCCTCCTGCGCCTCTTGCACCCGCCATTCCTGCCAGGCAACGATGCCCAAGAGGGCCAGGAACAGACCCAGGACCACCCGGAGCTTCATGCGGGCTCCCGCTTCATGTGCAGTCGCCGGATCTCGCCCACCTCGTCCTCCAGCCTGGAAAGGGATGCGGCCTGCGACGTTTGGGCACCGACCACCTGGGAAAGACCACCCTCGATGCGGCCCAGGGCCTGCTGGATCTTGGCCTGGGTCTCCACGTAGATGCGCAGCGTGGTCTCCGTTTCCACCTGCTTCTTGCCCAGCCCCTCCAACCGCTCGCGCTGGTCGTCACGCAGCGCTTCCATGCGCCCCTCCTGTTCCCGCCGTAGTTCGGTCAGCCGGTCGGCGTGTGTTTGCGAAAGAGTCTTCAGGTCCCGCTCGGTTCGCAGGCCCCGGTCGCTGATGGGCTTGATGACATAGGCCAGGATGATGGTCACGAGAAGGGTGACAGCGCCGAACAGCCAGCCGCCCCATGTCGCCAGTCCCGTGTCTCCCAGCATTCCGTCCTCCCTTCGTCAGGAACTGAACCCGCTCTCGATGCCTGCGCCATTGAAGGCTGTCGTCCCAGAGCGCACGTAGATCCCCCGACTGCCGCCCATCGTCACGGCGAACCACTCCCCGTCGATGACCTGGCTAACAGTGGGCATGGACGTGAAGGTCTTGAGCATGACGACGCCAGCCGCCGCGTTCAGGGTTTTGCCACTGGGTAAGGTTGCCACATTCCCGGACCCCGTCAGGATGCCGCCCGAGACCTTGGTCAGGCTGCTGACGCTGCTGGCCAGTTGCGTGGCGCCCACCGCGCCCGAGCCAATCTTGGTGGAAGTGACGGCACTGTTGGCCAGCTGCGACGTGCCCACCGCCAGGGCGCCGAGCTTGGTTTGGATGACCGCGCCGTCCTGGATGACTGCGCTCGTCACCGCATCCTTGTCGATCTCTTTGCTTGAGACCATGTCCTTCAGGGCCAGCGCACCGCGGTTCTTGATGCCCGTGGACGCCAGATCGAGCTGCCCCGTGCCATCCAGAGCGGTCTTTCTCACGCGACCGTAGGTGGAACCATCGGCAATGGCGTCCAACGTGGTTCCTTCCACGAGCAGGCTGGGCGTCCAGGCCGGCAGCCACTCGCCCGGGACTGCCTGCACGGCATCCACGTATGCAACGCCCGTGGCCATGCCCACGCCATCCGTGATGCCGAAGCGCAGGCGGATGAAGCGCGTTCCGGCTGGCATGGCGCTCTTCTTCACTTGGGCCATGTACTGTGTGAAGTCCGCACTCAGCCCCGCGTGGTCGGCCCAAACGACTTCGGATCCCAGATCCGTGCCCAGCACACTGAAGAAGTGAACCTCCGCCTTCAGACTGGCGGCGCCGGTGAAGGTCTCGCCCGACACCCAACAGGAGAGCATGAGCGAGGTGGCGAAGTGCTGCACGTCAATGGCGTTGGACCAGCCGCACCAGAAGTCGGCGCCTATGGCCTCGATGCGCATGGTGAAGCCACCCAGGAAGACGCGATTGGTGGACTGAGTGGCGCTGCCCGTGGCCATTACACCCAGACTCCTGTCTCGAAGGAGCCGTTGATCACCAAGTTGACGGTGGACAGCTCCGAGAAGACGCCGGCGTCGACCTTGTCGCGCGTGACGGCTCCGGTGGCGAGCTTGGCCGCCGTCACGGAGTCCGCGGCCAGCTGGTTTGTCCCGATGGCCCCTGCCCCCACATGGCCGGCCCCCACGGCCCCGGAAGCGAGCTTCGTGCCCGAGACCGCGCCGTCCGCTAACCGGTCGGTGGCCACGGCGCCCGGGGCGATCTTGGCTGTGGAGACAGCCCCGTCGATGAGCTGGGACTGGCCCACCGAGGCCGAGCCCATCTTGGTCTGGGAGACAGCGCCATCCGACAGCTTCGCTGTGCCCACCGCCGCATCCGCTAGGTTGCTGGAGCCCACAGCCCCCGCGCTTAGCTTGGCTCCCGTGACCGCCCCATCGGCCAGTTTGGCGCTTGTCACAGCGCTGGCGCCCAGCTCGGTGGAGCCGACCACACCTGCCGCGATCTTGCCGCTGGTGACGGCGCCCGTGGCGATCTTGGAAGCCCCCACCGATCCGTCGACGATCTTGGCCGCGGAGACGGAGCCGTCCGAGAGCTTCGTACCCGTCACCGCGCCCGTGGCCAGCTTGCCGCCCGTCACCGCCGCGTCCTGCAAAGCGCCTTCGGCCACCTTGGCGGCCCCGATGAGGCCCTGGCTTGTCACCACTGTGGACCCGTCTGCCAGATGCACCAAGGGCGTGCCGCTACCCAGGGCGACCGACCCGTCCGCCTGGCGCTGCAGGGAGTTGCCCGTCAGCTTGCCCAGCGAGGCGTTGTCCTGGGCCAGTCTTGTGTTGTCCACGGCGTTCGTGGCGATCTTGGTTGTGGAGACGGCCGCGTCGGCGAGCTTGGGCGTGGAGACAGCGCCGTTGGCGATCTTCGCGTTGGTGACCGCCGCGTTGTCCAGCTTCGTCTCGGTGACAGCCCCCGCCACCAGTTTGGCGTCCGTCACCGAGCTCGTGCCCAGCTGCGTGGTGCCGACCGCGCCCGTGCCGATCTGTGTGGAGCCCACGGCCCCCGCTGCAATCTTCCCCGAGCTGACGGCGCTATCCGCAATGGCGGCCGTGTTGACCTTGCCCGGGGCGATGTTCCCCGAAGAGTCGGTCAGCTCGATGAGCTTTCGGCCCGTTGCCACGGGCGTATTCCAATCCCCCGTGCCCTTCAGGTCGTGGATCGTGTTGGTGAGGTTGGGATCCGCCTCGCCGGAGACGACAGCCTTCTTCACCAGGGCATTGCGCCCCAGCGCCCCCACCGTGTTGCGCCGGCTGTAAAGCACGTCGAAGTGGGTCACGCTCACGGCGGGGAACGCCGAGAGCTTGATGAAGACCGTGGAGAGCGGAATGGCGCCACCGTCGTTCAGCCACCAGCCCGCACCCAGACTGGATCCTGATTGCGAATCCCCAGGGGAGATGGGCGTCGTACCGTTCTGGTTCAGGCACATGCCCGTCACACTGACCGGGTTGCCCCCCGAATCCAGCAGGTCCCCGCCCGCCGAGTTCAACAGGTCAAAGAGGCCGGCCAGGGTATCACCCGACTCGCCAATGTTGATGGCCGCGCTCGCCGCCTGGTAGCCCAAGCGGTAGGTGTAGACCCCGCCGCCAGCGCTGTGGATGCTTCCAACGGGGATGTTGCCGTCCTCATAGGGCTCGGCAATGGCACGGGTGTGCAAGGAAGCGGAATTGCGGATGACCGTGTCGATGACCGAGCCGTCCGAAGCCTTCAGGTCCGAGGTCACTTGGCCTGTGGCCGTGTTGATCAAGGTTCGGACCCCACCTGGTGCGCCGGCATCTTCCTGCACCAAGTTGCCCCTAACCCGACCGTCCGTGCGCAGGGCGGCCAGCTTGCCCTGGGAAGCCGAGTCCAACTTGGTTTCGGGCAAGAGGTTGTCGGCGATCAGGCTGGGAAGCTCAATACGCGCCAGGTTGGCATTGGGCAGTTCCCCCGTCACCTTACTGCCAAGGTGGACGGCCCCGTCCTCGATCTTGGTCGTGCTCACCGCCCCATCAGCCAGCTTAGGGTTCACCACCGCCCCGTTCTCAATGGAGCCAGGCGTAATCATGCCGTCCCGGGAGACATCTATCACCCGCTTGAAAACTTCCCCATCGGAAACCAAGTCCAGGGAGTCCTGCTCCTTCAGACCATAGGGCGTCCAGTGGGTGGGGAACACCCCCTGCTCCGCCTTGACCGCGTCCACGTAGGCTGTGCCAGACGCCAGGGCGCCGTCCCAGCCAAAGGAGAGCTTGATGAAGACCGTGCCCAGGGGCAGCTCACCAGCATCACCGAGCCTCGACATATCGAAGCTGCGCCAGTAGCGCGTGAACTGAGTCTCCCCCGACTGCGTCAGCACCGTCCAGTCGATGGGCACCATGGGCATGTGGTCTTCGTAGTAGGGCGTGATCCGTGCGTATAAGGTGCCGGCATTGCGCAGGTGCATGCGGATGTATGCCGAAATGCAGACCTTCGACAGACCACGCAGGTCGATGAAGTTGACCTTCAGCAGATCCGTCGCCACCGGCCCGCCCTGAGCCTGGATCTTCATCGAATAGCCGCCGAAGACCGAGCACTCCGTGGATCGTGTGATTGCGTTCGCCATGAATCCTCCTACCAGACTTCCGTTTCAAACGACCCGCCTCGCTGCAGGTTGACGGATCCATCTCCTGCCGGGGCGTCCCCCGTCGTCGCATTCAAGACACGGCTGGTCCCGCGGAATCGTCCTTCCACTGTCTCCTGCCGGATCCGAAAGGCGTAGCAGGTCCCGCCCTGAAGCCCAGCCGCCACCAGCCGGCGCGCCTGGCGGTCCCGGGTTTCTGCCACGTCCTCCCAGACGGGACTTCCCGTGCTTTTCGCCTGGGCCACCACTCGGTGCCCGGCGAAGCCGTCCGCCGGATGGGTCCAGGTGAGCTCCACTTCGAGCCCATCCGCCATGGCAGTGAGCAGGATGACCGGGGGCGGCACCACGTGCTCCAGCCGCCGGCGGAAGGAGGCCCGGTCCCCAACGTCGATGGAGAGCCGGGACTGGTTCACCAGGTGAAGCGGCCGAAAGAACAGGGCGTAGTTGGAGTCGCGCAGGCCGGGCAGGGACAGGACACCCGTCTGGGGCACCTTGCCCGTGCGGACCAGAAGGCCGTGCTGCCGGCCGCCCCGGTCCACCAGGAACAGATTGTCCTGGAGGACGTAGACGGCGCCGACCGGCAGGCCGCTCTGGACCAGCGTGGCCATCACGCACTCGCCTGCAGCTCTTCCAGGGTCTTGACGACCGTGGTGAACTGCTCCTGGGTGGGCGCCTCGGCCAAGAGCCGCTGGATCTGGAAGACCTGCTCTTCCAGGTCCGTGGCCATGCGGTCACGCTCCACTTCGAAACGGGATCGATCCTGACTGCGCCGGCGCGCCAGGATCTGGGCCAGGGTCTCG